>CALMNY010000243.1 GCA_937872125.1 uncultured Candidatus Competibacteraceae bacterium
CTCTACCTGCCCTGGCCCGCGGGGGTCGACGCCGCCGACCAGGCGGCCTTTGCCGCCGCTTATGACGCCCATTGCGCGGCGTTGGCGTCCCGCGCGTCCAGCGAGGAGGATTACGACCTGCTTTGCCTGGGGGTCCAGGTCGAGTGCCAGCCCCACGGCTGGCAGATTCAGGACGATGGTGGGGAGGGCCAGATCACCGCCGCCGTGTATGCCATCCAGTTCTTTCTCCGCCATTTCCACCTGGAACAGGCGGTGGTGCTGGAGTGGTCCTGCGGGGCGGTCAAGCCCGAGCCGGGCGCCTTCCACGGCGGCGCGGTGCTGGTGACCGCGCAGGAGGAGCACTGGTTTGACCCCGGACGGCTGGCCTGCCTGCTGGCGAAAACGCGCGGGTGGGCGGAGCTATAAGCCCGCCGTGACTGTCCGCCGGCGCCGTGCTGGCGGCTCCTACCCCTCTACTCAAGGAATCCCTCATGGCTAATGTCAATGTCCTGGCGGGCATGCGCTGCCCCAACAGCGCCTGTCGATCAGACGGTCCCTTTCGCATCGAATGCACCACGGTTTTCCTGGTCTTCGACGATGGTACCGACGAGCATGGCGATACCGCATGGCGCGGCGATTCCTATTGTGCGTGTCCTGACTGCGGCGCCGAAGGGACTGTGACTGATTTCAGGTGCGCGGAAGACGCGGATGACGCCGATGCCTGATCGCGTCCCGCAACCGGAGCGTCGTGCGTCCTGCGCGTTAGGGAAGGTCTCGCGTTATCCCTCGTCGGGGCCGCTCCTACTTTCCCGCCCCTGGAGACGAACCATGCCGAACACGAACTGGCTTCTGGGCCTGGCTTGTCCACGCTGCGGCAGCCAGGGACCGCTGCAGATCGACACGTTGCTGACGCTGACCGTGACGGACGCGGGGCCGGTGGCCTTTGACGCGGACAACGCCGCCTGGACCCCGCACGCCGGGTGTATTTGCCCCGCGTGCGGCCAGTCGGGTTGCGTGGCCGACTTCACCCTGAAGACCCGCGCCGGACGGCCGGGCGGGTCCCTTTCCCCCGGAGTTACCGATGCCTGACACCTTGATCTATGTCGCTTTGTACGAGCACGAATACGGTACGGATACCTTTGTCTGCGCCAGCGAGGCCGAGGCGCTGGCGCTGCGCGAGGACCTGGCGCGCGAGAACTGGGCGCAGGAATTGCCCGACACCCCGCCGCCGGTGACGGACATCGGGCAGGCTTACTTCGATGCGCTGGCCGAACGCTGGGGGGATAACGAGTATTTTGCGATTCATCGCCTGGCCTGCGATCTGTCGCGCTTTCGCGAGGTGGGGCCGCCGCCGACCACCCGGCTGTATATCGCGCGCTACGAGCACCCGCACGGCACCGATGTGTTTGCCTGCGCCAGCGAGGCCGAGGCGCTGGCGCTGCGCGAGGACCTGGCGCGCGAGAACTGGGCGCAGGAATTGCCCGACACCCCGCCGCCGGTGACGGACATCGGGCAGGCTTACTTCGATGCGCTGGCCGAACGCTGGGGGGATAACGAGTATTTCGCGGTCACCCCGGTTGACTGTGATCTGGCGCGCTTTACCGAGGCGGCGCGGCCGGCGCCCCCGCCGGAGAGCGAGCCGGATGGCGCGGAACTGGCGGCGCTCAAGGCGCAGTATGCCGCACGGGGGCTGTTGCTGTTTCGTCCGGGGGACGCCGGGACGCCCGGCGGGGCGCGGTGGGCGCTGACGCGGACGGAGCGGCTGAGCGGCCTGCTGTATCGCGATTTCGCCACCTTTCGTGACGTGGACTTCGGCGTGCGGCTGTTTGCCGACCAGGAGCGCCTGGCGGTCCCGCCAGCCTGAGACGGGGCGGCGCGCCCCACCCCGCGGCCGCGCCATCGGGCGCGGCGCCTCCCCCACTCTACCTGCCCCACGGAGACCCCAATGGCCGAGACCCTGATTTTCGTCGCTTTTTACCAACATGCGTACGGCACCGAGGTGTTTGTCTACCCGTCGGAGGCCGAAGCGCGGGCGCAGCGCGACGCGATCGCGCGCGAGAACTGGCCGGGCGCGTTTCCCCGCGAACCCATGCCGGAGCAGGTGGGCGAGGTGTATTTTGAACGCCTGCGCGCGGTGGGTAATGAGGTCGAGTTCTACGCTATCCACCCCACCTGGTGCGATCTGGCGCGCTTCGCCACCGGGGGCGGCGGCGCACTGACGGCGCCGTAGGCCCGCCCGGCGTTCCGCGCGGCCGCACGGCGGCCGGGCTGGCGGGGCGGCGCCGTCAGCGTGCCCCGCCACCGCGCGCGGCGGGCCTGCGGTAGACTGCACGCCCGGTTAGCCTGTGGAGATACTTCGCACAGGGGAGCGTCGGCCCAGGAACCCACCGCAGCGACTATTCGCGAGCTTGCTTGCGCGTAGCGCCTTAGGAATCGCCGTCCTGCCGGGCGGTGAGGCTGTCAACCTGAAGGCCCGCGCCGGACCGCCGGACGGGTCCCTTACCCCCGGAGCTACCGATGCCTGACACAACGATCTACGTCGCTGTTTACCAACACAAGTACGGTACGGATACCTATGTCTGCGCCAGCGAGACCGAGGCGCTGGACCTGCGCGACTACCTGGCGCGCGCGAACTGGGCAGAGGAAATGCCCGACACCCCGCTGCCGGTAAACGCTGTTGGAGATGCCTACTTCGCCGCGCTGGCCAACCGCGGGAGGCGTAACGAGTATTTTGAGATTCATCGCCTGGCCTGCGATCTGTCGCGTTTTCGCGAGGCGGGGCCGCCGCCCACCACCTGGCTGCATATCGCGCGCTACGAGCACCCGCAGGGCACCGAGGTGTTTGCCTGCGCCAGCGAGGCCGAGGCGCTGGCGCTGCGCGATGACCTGGCGCGCGCGCACTGGGCGCGGGAATTACCGGACACCCCGCCGCCGGCGACGGACATCGGAAAAGCCTATTTCACGGCGCTGGCCGCCCGCGCAGGGGATAACGAGTATTTTGAAATCGACGCGGAAGCCTGTGATCTGGCGCGCTTTACCGAGGCGGCGCCGCCGACGCGCCCGCCGCAGGTCGCGCCGGATGGCGCGGAACTGGTGGCGATCAAGGCGCAGTATGCCGCGCGGGCGCGGTTGCGCGGGTCGCCGCCGCCGGGGCGCCCGGCGGGGCGCGGTGGGCGCTGACGCCACGGCGGCGCGACGGCGGACGGCGCCCGCGGCGCGAAGGGCCTGCGGTGGGGGCCTCAATAGACGGGGTGATACAGGGCCGGGCGGGCGCTCAGGGCGGGCAGCGGACACCAGCGGCGGCCGTTGACCACGGTGCAGGGGGGCGCGCCGACCGTGGGGACCGCGGGCGGGGGGCTGAGCGCGGCGCAGCCGCTCAGCAAGCCCGCGAGCGCCAGCACGGCCAGAACCCGCGGCGGTCGGCCGGGGACAGGCCCTGAGCGGGGGGCGACCGGGGGGGCGAGGACGATCGGCATGGCAGCATTGACCTGCGGGGGGCGATAAAAACCCTGGCGTTGTCGCCGGGCGGCGCGCGCCGCGCGCGGCCCTTAAGACCGAATGGAGAGATCGGCGTCACCGCCGCGCCCGCGCGACGCCGCGGCCGTGTGTTGCCCGTATTGTGCACTGATTCGGCGGCGGATGCCGGCGCCACGGGCCGCGGTCCGGTCGGGTTATCATCGATGACTGCCGGCGCCGGTTCCCGGTTGCGCGCCGGGGCCTGACGCCGGTTATGAGCGGATCGCCAGGCCAGAAATGGTCAGCCAATTGCCGCCGCGCTTCGCGTACCATCGCCCGGTCTTTTTTACCGGATGTTGCTGATGACTGCTACGCGCCGCTCCTCGCTGGATGGTTCCCACCGCCGGGTGTCCGCCGTCCGTTTCCTGGCTCTCCTGCCCTGCTGTTTACTCTCCGCCTGTCTGACGCTCCCGGCGCCGGATGCGGCACCCTCCCCTCCCGACGGCCCGGTGACGGTCGCCGCGGACCCCGCCCCTTCCCCGCCGCCCAGTCGGGCGCCTTCCCCCCCGCCGGCCGCCGCCCATCGCGGCAGCCAGCGGCCCTATACCGTGCGCGGCGTGACCTACCACCCCCAGGCCGACAGTCGGGGTTACACGGCGGTGGGCACCGCCAGTTGGTACGGCCAAGCGTTTCACGGCCGGCGCACCGCCACGGGGGAACCTTTCGACATGCACGCCCTCACGGCGGCGCATAAGACGCTGCCCCTGCCCAGTTACGTCCTGGTGCGCAACCTCGCCAATCAGCGCTCGGCCCTGGTCAAGGTCAATGATCGCGGTCCCTTTGTCGGTGATCGCCTGATCGACCTGTCGTATGCCGCCGCGCAGCACCTGGGACTGCACCAGCGGGGCCTCGGCGCCGTGGAGGTGGTGGCGGTTCCGGCGCCGGAACCCGCGTCCGCGGGGGCCGCGACACCGGCTGACGTGCCGTGGGTGGAACCCGTGCCCGCGCGACGCACGGCGCAGACGCGCCGCTATCGGGCGCCGGATGCCTGATGCGCGCGCCGGATAGCGCGGGGGGGGCCATGTCGCTGTTCCAGGCCCTGGGCCTGGACGCGAACGATCGGCCGGCGGTGGCGGCGTGGGTCGCGCGCTGCGGCGTGCCCGTGGCCCGGCTGCGCCATTACCATACGGCGCAGATCCTGCCCTGCGGCGTGGATCTGGAGCGTATCCTGGCGACCAGTGGCCTGAGCGAGCTGGCGTTGATGCTGCGCCTGGGGCGGCCGTCACGCGCGGCGCTGGCGGGCGCAGCGGACCGCCGGCCGCTGCCGGCCCCGCCCCCGCTAGCCAGCCTGCCGCCGCCGGTGCTGGCCACCGCGTACGGCCAGTTCTATCAGGGCGATTGCCTGGCGATCATGGCGGCCCTGGCGAGCGATTCGCTCGACCTGATTTTCGCCGATCCACCGCAGAATCTGGGCAAGTGGTATCCCTCGGGGATCGACGACCGGCTGGCGGTGGGTCACTACCTGGCGTGGTGTGAGCGCTGGCTGCTGGAGTGCATCCGCGTGCTGAAGCCCGGCGGGGCGCTGTTCGTCTGGAATCTGCCGCGCTGGAATGCCGAACTGGCCGGCTTTCTCGCCGGGCGGCTGGCCCTGCTGCACTGGATCGCCGTGGAAATGAAGTTCCCCACCGCTAAAGCCGTTGGCTTGTAGCGGGGGTTTCCTGCTTCATCGAACGCCGCGCGGACGTGTTGCCACGGCCGCGTCTGAGCGCGTTCTCCACAGGCGTTCGCGGGATCAATCCCGCCGGTTCGGCCTCTCCCGGACCTACCGTCGTGCGCTTGAGCGCACAGCGTTTCTTCGGCTTCTCGACCACGTGTCCGTCTGCCACCCAGCGTGCGCCGCGTGCCGCGATGACCTGCGCGGCGTTGTGATCGGCATGGGCGTGATGGCCGCAGGCTTGGCAGACAAACCGCGCCTGACGGGGGCGGTTGTCCGGGTGAATGTGCCCGCAACGGGCGCATTCCTGCGAGGAATAGGCGGCCGGCACCTCCACCACCAGCTTGCCGGCACGGGCCGCCTTGTCGTGGAGGATCGTTTTGAACTGCCCCCAGCCGGAGGCGAGGATCGAGCGGTTGAGGCCGGACTTGGCCTTGGCGCGGTTAGGCAGGTAGTGCCCCGGGCGTTCGGGATCGGGCTTGGGCGTGGGGCGCCGGGTCATCGCCGGAACACGCAGCGCCTCGAGGGCGTAGACCTGATGGCGCGGCTCATCGACCAGGATGCGAGCGGCCTTGTGCGCCAGATCCCGACGCACCTCCGTGGCGTAGCGGTAGGTCCGCGCGACCTGCGCGCGGACCTTGGCACGGTTCTGTCCGCCTTTGCCGCGCCGGGCGCACGTGCGCTGCCAGCGCTTGCGCCGGCGTTCCTGTTGGGCCAGGCGCTGTTGCTGCACCGGGGAGGCGACGATGCGCTGCCCGTCGCTGGTCATCACCGGCGTGGCGACACCGCGATCCAGGCCCAGGGTCGCCGCCTCGAGCGGCGCGAGCGGCAACGGCCGCAGGCGCGCGGCGATGGCCGTCGCGCTCAGCGTCTCGGTGGCGGTCTCGTTGGAGAAGCTGACATGCCAGCGCCCGGCCTCGAGGCTGAGATGCAGCGATGCCGGCGGCGCAAACGCACGATGCGCGGTGAAGGCGAGCTCGCCGACGGGGAATTTGCGCGTCCCGATGTGCAGCCGGTAGGTGCCGGGGGCATGCCCGATCGGCTCGAACTGGAACAACTCGCGCGTGATCCACACCGCCTGACGACCATGGCGCGTCTTGATCGTCGGGCGACCGCCAAGCCCGGCAAAGTAGCGCCGGTAAGCCTGCTTCCAGCGCACCGCCCCGTTGCGCAAGACCACCGCTGGCACGTCGGCCAGAAAGGGGGTCAGGTCGGTCTTGAACGGGGCGTAGGTCTGATCGATCGGGATCGGCGTGCCGGTGAGCGCGAGCGCCGACTTGGCAAAGCGCCGGAAGTAGCGGTCCTCGCCCACCTTCGCGTTGTAGATGAAGCGCTGGCAGCCGATCCACTGGCGCAAGGTCCGCGCCTGATCGTCGGTGGGATAGCAGCGAAAGCGATAACCGTCCATGCGTGCTACGCTACCCGCAAAACCTTTAGGCCGCAAGATGGATAACGCCAACAGATCTAGCTCTCACGCCGTCTACAACATTAAGCTGCATATCGTGTTCGTGACCAAGTACCGCCGCAAAACGCTCACCCCGGAGCTGCTGGCGTACCTGGAAACGGCTTTTGCGGAGATCCTCACCGCCTGGCGCTGCCGGCTGATCGCGTTCGGCGGCGAGCCCGATCACGTCCACC
>CALMNY010000244.1 GCA_937872125.1 uncultured Candidatus Competibacteraceae bacterium
CATCCATCGGCTTCACCTTCGCTCCGGGTTTCGGGCTGACCTGCGAAGCCCGCAGTACGGTGTCTACCGCTGTCCGGGTCGCCGTCTCGACGTTGCGTTGCAGTTCGTGGTGATCCAGAGCTGAATCCAGCGTCCCGCCCACCAGGCGCATCACGAACTCGGGCAGGCGGTGGACCAGGGAAAAGCAGCGCAAAGTCAAGTCTACCGCCACCCATACGAACAGGACCACCAGGCCAGTGAGGACCACTGGGCCGGTGGTGTTGCCGCTGTTGGCGTTGATCGCGGCGACGGTGAAGGTGCCGGTGACCACCGACAGCAGGTAGTAGCTAACGACCGTCGCGCCCAACAGGCCGAACACCATCAGGACGGGCCGCAGCAGCACGTCGAACAGCAGCAGCCAGCCGGGCATCGTTTCGGCCGTCAGGCCCTTGCCGTTTTTCAGAAACCAGACCGCCCAGACCGGCGCCGCCAGCAGCGCCTGGAACACCAGCAGGACCCAGTACAGGCCGGCCAGCGTCCAGATGATGAAGGGGACCAGCGGTAGATACAGTGCCGCTGTCAGGGCGAAACCCAGCAGGGCCAGCACCACGACCCCGATCACCATGCCGGCCAGGGTGAGCGGCCCGGCGCCTTGACCGGTCAGGAGGTCGGTCAACCCGCCCAGCGCCTGGGCCAACCGGCCTGCACCGGCGGTGGTCGCGACCAGCTTGCCGACGGCGACGACGCCCAACGCAGCCAGCACCAGTGCGATCAGGGCATGCCCGATCCAGGCAATGGCGAAGAGGGGATGGGTCTTGCCGATCAGCGACTGGGCGATCCAGTCCAGAGTGGCGCGCAGGAAGTCGCGCGACACGTCGTCGAGGGTGCTGTTGTTCGGATCGCCGGTGGTCAGCCCCAGGCCGCCATCGCTTTCCGCTTCCAGCACCACCGCTTCCAGCCGCTTGAACAGGTGGGCGTAGGTCTCGACGTCTTCGCGCGGCAGCTTCTCCCAGATGCGGATCGGATAGGGTTCCGGCACGTTCAGGGCCATCTTGTTCATGTAGTCGCTCATCGCCGCCAGCCGGTAGAACCAGCTTCCCGCCGTGAACCAGCCCTCGTTTTTGGCGCGGGTGGTGAACTCGGTGAAGGCTCGCTGGCCGGTGACGTTCACCACGCCGACGATCAGGCTTTGCAAGTGAGCGGCATACCGCTCGGCGGCGGCATCGATCGCGCTCAGGCACCGGGTGCTGGCGAGCTTGCCCGTGGTGGCCGCCACGCACTCGCCCAGAGCAGCCTTGCCGGCGAACAGGTTTTCCGCCAGCGGCTTCAACTGGTCCCGCATCGCCAGCGCGGCGATGTCGTGGGCATTGAGCAGAGCCAGGCTGAAATCCCGGCGGACGTCCGCGCCGAAACCGAGCAAGTCGGCTACCCAGCGCAAAAAGCCGTCCAGGGCGTCGATTCCGGTCGTCCCCTGGCGAGGATCGAGTCCCTCGGCGGGTTCCCGGATCGTATACCCACCGCAGGCCGCCTCCCCCAGATCCGCCACCGACCAGCGGCTACTGCGCTCGCTGACCGTGCCCACCTGACCGGGAATGCTTTGGAAAGTCACCACGTACTTTGCGTCACCGCGCGCCGGAATGTCGGCGACGATTTTCTCGCAGAGGTTCGAGGCGAGCATCGCTACGGCCAAGTACCGGGCGCGCGGCGGCGGCGGTTGGGTGTAGAGGGCGATGCGGGCGAACTGGTCCACCGCCCGGCTCCACACGGCGTCGGCTAGCCCCGTCCCGCTCAGGGCCGCCAGCAGGACCCCGACTTGCGCCAGGCAAAACCCGTTAACCAGTGGCAGCAGCAGGCCCACCGACGCCACGATCCGCACCGGGGTCCAGGTGGTGGAGCGATCCTGGCCCAGCGCTTCCCCCTCGTGAGCGGTATCCAGCAGCGCCGCCAGCATTTTCACAAACAGCAGCAGGCCCACCGCCAGCAGCAGAAAACCGTTGAAGAGCGCGAACAACGGGCCAAACTGGGGCGAATCCTCGGCGCCGATGGCATCGGCGAGGCGCACTTTGTCGACGACCGGCCCGAGCAGACTTTTCAGCAGGTGGGTACTGACGTCGTCCGGGCTGGGCCGTAATTGTTCGGGGTCAAACGCGTCTTGCTGGGCAACCGCCGCGACCGGCGCCAGCCACACCCACAGAGCCACCAGGACCAGCAGCCCCGCCAGCGGGAAGCGTGCCCGGAGGGAGCGACGAAAAGGGATGGCGGTCATGGCGAACCTCGATGGATCGAAACGAACCCGAAAGTGCGCGAAGGGCCCCGGCGTTCGGGCCGGGGCAGCGATCAAGGTTGGTAATCGTCCGGGAGCGACGCAGGCCACCACCGGGACGGATGCCGGAGAAACACCCGCGGCGACTCCAGAGCGCGGGCGCGAATTTGCCAGCAGCGACAGGCCAGCGGCAGGGCCAGGCTCAGGAGAATCAGGAAAGCCCCCAGGCTGGCGCAGGCCCCGCTCCAGTCACCCCGCCACAGCCGATGGGCGTGGATCGATCCACTGAGGAGCGCCGCGACCAGGAAGGCGCGGGCCGGCGTTGCTTCGGCTTCGTACCGCCGGCGCAGGGAGTCGGCCGTCAGGCCTCGACCCGCCACCACCTCGGTCCAGCTCGGGTGCGGCGCCGCCCGCGCCGCGTTCGACGGCACCGGCCGCCGACTCGACGGGCAGATCCTCTCAACGATCCAGGCGTTCATGGTCTGGATGCGGTCGTGGCGGCCCCACAGATCGTCGCGCCGATGGCGCAGATAGCGGACGAACCCAGTGAGGAGATTCGAGCGGATGGGTCGGTTCGCATCGCTCGCGGACGCTGAGCGGGGGAACGACAGGTCGTGCATCGGTGGTTCTTCAATAAAATAATTTGTTTTACTATAATAGTAATTAAATAAGCCAGAGGCAAATTCGATGCTGAACCCCCCGAGCGGATCACCGCGCCGACCGTGGCTGTGGCTGTCGAGCGTCGGGCTGGTCCTGGCGCTGGTGCCGACGGCTCGCGCGGCGTCCTGCGACGCCTGTGTGGTAGCGGCGATCAACTCCCATAAGGCTCAGATGGTCCGCGAGTTCGCCGAACTGAAGAAATTCCTGGGGGAGCAATTCAAGACGGTGCGGCAATCCATCGCTCAGGTGGAAAAGGATTCCTTGCGCGCGCGGGCCGACATCGGTTTCAGGTTGCCTGCGGGCAGCTGCGAGACCGCCACCGCCGCCGCCGCGGCAGGTCCGGCCCGCGACCGGGCCGAAGCCTACCACCGCGCCTTCAACCACCTCCGCCGCCGGGAGCGGACCGGCTCGGCGGCGAGCGCGGCCCTATTCGAGGCCCAGGTGGAGAGCTATTGCAACGCGGAGGACGTGGGCAGCCACGGTTGCCAGAAAGCCGGGCAGCGGCCCGACGCACAGTTTCAGACCGAGACGTTGTATTCCGGCTCGGGCCTGGGCGAGACGGCGGAAGCCACCCAGCCCAACACCTTCCTGCCGGAAGTGTTGAGCTTTGACGACGACCGAATCACCGACGCCCGCCGGTTCATCGACGCGGCGGTTGATCCCTATCCCATCGACGACCTACCCCAGGAACTGCGGGAAACCCCCCAGGGCAAGACGTTCTGGCTGCACCGCAAGCTCTATGAGGGCCGGCTGTCGGCGAGTCGCTACAGCCTGAATCACGGGCTGGCCTGGCGGGTGCCGGCGGCGGCGCTGAAGGGTTGGCTGTTGGCGGTCTGGAAGGAGTCCAAGGCCAGCGAGCACCTAGCCGAGCTGACGGCGACCCTGCCGGAAGACATCTCCTATCTCGAAATGCTGAAAACCGAAGTGGATCGCCGCTACGCCTCGCCCCTCTGGTACGCCGGGATCGCCGGCGACAACGGCGACGCCGTGCTGCGCGAACTGGCCTACATGCAGGCGTTGAGCCTGAACCTGAGCTACTTGCAACTGCGCCAGGGCGAGCGCATCGAGGGCCTGCTGGCGCGGTTGAACGTCGGCGACGCCCGGCGGGAGCGGGAAGCCTTGCAGGAAGAACGGGCCGCTGCCCTCAACCTGCAAAAAGCGAGCACCCGGGGAACTGGTTCCACGGGGACGACCGCCGCACCGGCTCCCGGACCGCCCGCGCCGCCGACCTCCCCCCTTGAGAGATGAGGACCAGTCCCATGAACGTCGCATCTACCCCGGTATCGCCCGCAGCACTGCGAGCTTACGTCGCCAGCCTGCCGCCCGGACCACCGGCGCCGGGGCTGGTCGAACTCCAACAGCGCTCCCTGGCCTCGTCCCCGGACGGGGTCGCCGCCGATCCGCTGGCCGCACCTGGCGGTTCGGCGGAGGAACTCGCCTGGCAGGACCGCCAGCGTACCCTGCGCCAGCAGCTCAAGGTGCTGCTGGCCGGAAGCAAGCTGCACGCCGGGCTAACGGCGGCTGCGCTCGGGTATGCCGACGAGCCGGCGCGCGCCGGCGCCTCGTCTGACCCTGCTGCCGTGGCGGACCAGGTCGCGCGTTATGTGGAACGGGCGACTGCCTGGATCGAGGCCACCACGCGGGAACTCGAACGGCGCTGGCTGGGCGCGGACGCGGGGCTGACGGAAGCAACTTCAGCCCTGTCGGGCTACCACCGCTACGAGCTGGCCCGCCTGCTGGTCGCCCTGCTGCAGCGGCAACCCCAGCGCGTCGATCAAACCGATCCGACCCTGCTGGCCACCTGCCTCGCTGCCCCTGGTCAAACGCTGCCGGCCGCGCCGCCGGTGCCCGCATGGGTGTCGGCGGGCGCGGCGGCGGACGTCCGTATGGCGTGGTCGCGCGCCCTGGCGCGGGTGCTGGAGACCGCCGTCGACCATCCCTTCAACCGGGAGCTGGATGTGGTGTTGGATGACGCCCGCGCCGCCATCGCCGGCGCGGTCGACCGCCAGATGCAGCCGCTGGCCGAGGCCTTGGCGTACTCGCCCGACGCGCGGCGGGTCGCGGAGCTGCACGCCCTCAAGATCGCGGGCCAGCTGTATGCGGCCACTCTCATCCACGTCCACCGGGAATCGACCCGGATGATTCAATCCTATCAGGACCTGCTTGAGCAGGGCCGCCTGGAAGCAGCCGACCGGCTCGCGCAAATCTATCAAGAGCGCCAGCTCGGTTACGTCGGCGTCCCGCAGCACTTCCAGCGGATCGTTGCCGTCCACGAGCGCCAGCAGGAGCGGGCGCTGGCGGCGCTGGCGGCCTCGAACGCGATCGTGGATCCCGTCGCTGTTTCACCCGCTGCGGAGCCACCGGCGACCGCGCCGACCGACCGCGCCGGCGGCGCGGTGCGGACGACTGCGCCGGCTCCCTAGTGCTCAATAAGTTGATCAGCATGTTAAAACACCCTATAGAGTCAGCACTAGCGCCGCTCGTCGGGCTGATCGATGCCATCGACGCCGCGGAACTCCACGACCTCGCTCTGCCGCTGGAAATGCCCGGCTTGATCGAACGGTTCCTGGATCCGGAGATTCAACTACATCTGCCGGATTTTCTTCGCCCGGCAGCGGCGGCGTACCTGGAAGGCCTGCCCGGCTTCCGGGCGGGCGATGTCCACCGCGCGGCCGCGCAGCATGCGTTACGGGTGGAACTCTGGCTGGGGAAGGTCCAGGCGGTGGACGAGGCCGAGATCGCAGCGCTGGGGCTGGACCAGGAGGAGAATCATGGTGGATGCGCGGTTTGATCTCCATCGTGCTGTCCTGGACGCGATGCGCCGGGCGGGCTGCCCGCCCTCCGATCCCGGGGTCATCGTCTTCGATGGGTGCTTGCACCGCTTTCATGTGGAGGACGACAAGCCCGGCAGCCGCAACGGCTGGTTCGTGCTGTATGGCGACGGCATTCCGGCCGGATCGTTCGGTTCCTGGCGGATCGGTCAGTCCGAAACGTGGCGCGCCGAGGTTCGGGAGGCACCCACCCCCGCCCGGCGGTGGCAAGAACGATGGATCGCCGCCGCCCAGACGCGGCGGCTGGAGGAGTTGCACGCGCGGCGCGAACGGGCGCGCGTCCGCGCTGCCGCGTTGTGGAACCGGGCGCGCGCCGGGGTAGACGCCCGCCATCCCTATCTGGTCAACAAACAGGTGCCGGCCATCGGCTTGCGCCAGCTCGAGGACTGGCTGGTCGTACCGGTGTGCGACGGTGCGAGCCTCTTGCACTCCCTGGAGTTCATCCACGCCGGGGGGAGCAAGCGTTTTTTGCAAGGCGGCGCGGTCGAGGGTCACTACCACGTCCTGGGCGACCTGCGCGCCGCCCGCGCGCTCCTGCTGTGTGAGGGCTACGCCACGGGGGCGAGCCTCCACCAGGCCAGCGGCTGGCCCGTCGTCGTCGGTTTCCACTGCGCTAATCTGTTACCCGTAGCGCAGGACCTGTATCGGCATTTCCCTCAGACCGCCCTGGTGATCGCCGGTGATGACGACCGCTACACGCCGGGCAATCCCGGCCGGCGCGCCGCCCAGGAAGCGGCCCGCCGGGTCGGCGGCGCGGTCATTCTGCCGGATTTCACGGGGCTCGCTACCGCCTCGGAGCCGACCGATTTCAACGATCTTCAGGTCCTGGGCGGCTTGTCACGTCTCCAGGCGTCTCTCCAAGGGCTGCTGGCGGCCGCCCTGCCCGCGGGAGTGCGCCCCCCGGAGACCGCAACGCACCCTCTCATGCCCGGCCGGGGGGCCGGGCGGCTTCCAGGCCGGAAGCGGCCGAACCTGATGGGGAGAACGCCATGCAATCCATGGGGGTGATGGCTATGGCCGGGCCGAGACGCCGCCCGCCGCGCGGCGCGGGGCGAAATGTGTATCAGGAAGTCACCGATCGGATCGTAGCAATGATTGAGAACGGGACCGCGCCCTGGCAACGGCCGTGGGACCACCCGCGCCACCCCAACGCACCGACCCGGCCGGTCAACGCCACGACCGGCAAGTTTTATCGCGGCATCAACGTCTTGCTGTTGCACGCGAGCCTGTTGACCTTGGACGATCCCCGCTGGTGTGGTTACGAGCAGGCCAAGGCGCGGGGCTGGCAGGTGGCGGCCGGGGCACGCGGCACCACCATCTATTTTTTCAAGCCGCTCGAAGTCGATGCGGCCCACGATGCCGATGGGGAACCGCTGCTCGGCGAGGACGGGTTGCCGCTCAAGCGAACCATCCCGCTGCTGCGTCCGAGCACCGTGTTCCACGCCTCCCAGATCGAGGGCATCCCGTCGCTGGAGGAGGTCTATGGTCCGGCCGACGGCCGGCCGGATTACCGCTGGGACGCCGAAGATCGGCTGGAGACTCTCCTCCGCCAGAGCGGGGCCCGGATCGCGCACGCGGGCGGCATCGCCTGTTATCGTCCGCGCGAGGACCGCATCGTCCTGCCGCCGCGCGAGCGGTTTCCGAACGCCGCCGCCTACTATGGCGTCGCGTTTCACGAACTGGGGCACTGGACCGGTCACGAGACCCGCTTGCATCGACTCCTCGTCGCCCAGCGGGACTCGCCGGACTATGCCCGCGAGGAACTGCGGGCGGAACTGGCCAGCGCCTTCCTCGGGGCGGAACTCGGCATCCAGCACGATCTGGAAAGCCACGCTGCGTATCTCGACGCGTATTTGGACCTGTTGCGGCAAGACAACCGGGAAATCTTCCGGGCCGCGCGCGACGCCCAGGAGATCGCCGACCTGATTCTGGACCGGCATCCGACCTGGCAACTTCGGCAGGGCGTGTGCGTGACCCGAACGGATCCTGTGCCGGACCAAGAGCCAGCCCCCAACAATGTCGAAGACGGGCGCTTGAAAGCCAGGACACTCCCCGAAACCCACCCACTGTCCGGCTCCGAGAACCGGACGCCCGCCGGGAACTCCGGGGAGAGTTCCGCGGCCTTCGCGGCGGTGGAGGCACCGTTTCGGTGGGCGGTGGCCGCCGTGCGCGCGCTG
>CALMNY010000245.1 GCA_937872125.1 uncultured Candidatus Competibacteraceae bacterium
CGGATGCAGATTCACGAGAAAACCGCCTGGATGTTGCGCAGTCTGCTGGGTTGAGCATCAAGTAGCGAGTAGCGAGCGGCGGGCAGCGAATAATAAAGGTCGCTAACCCCCGGCTCACTGGCTCGCTACTTCTCCATCTTGCTGCTCGTAGCTTTGGCCGGGGAACCGGCCAGCACCATTTGCAGCATGTCGAGGAACGCCCGCGTCTTCACCGGCATCAGGCGTCGGCCGGGAAATACCGCCCAAGCCGGGTCAGAAGGCAAATGCCAATCGGGCAGGACGCGACGCAGTTCTCCGCTCCGCACACTGGGCGCCGTAAAGCAGTCAGGAACCGCCGCGATCCCCACCCCGGCGCGCGCCAATCGAATCAGCAACTCCGGGGAATTGGCCGTGGCGCGACCCGGCGGCGTCCCTTCCCAGCGCCGTTCGCCGCTGATCAGGGTCCAGGCCGCCACCTCGCCTCCGGGTTCGAGCAGGCGCAAGGCCTGATGGTGCACGAGATCGTCTGGCGATGCCGGATCGCCATATTCAGCCAGATAGCCCGGAGCGGCGTACAGGCCAATCGGCAATAGCGCGATGCGGCGCGCGGCCAGCAGCGCATCGTCGGGCAGCGCGCCCATGCGCAAGGCGATATCGAAACTTTCCCCCAGTAAATCCACTCGTCGCGGCGACAAATCCAGTTCCAGCGTCACTTCCGGATGGAGCGTGATAAACGCCGCCACCATGTCGGCCAGCAGCAGGTTGGCGAAATCGCTCGGCATGGACACCCGCAACCGCCCGCTTGGTCGCGCCTGGCGGTGCTCGGCCAGCGCCCGCGCTGCATCTACTTCCACCGCCACCTGGCGGGCGTGCTCCAGCAACTGTTCCCCGAAGTCGGTCAGGGTGAGGCGACGGGTGGTGCGCAGCATCAGGCGCTCACCCAGCCGCTCCTCCAACAGCGCAATGCGGCGCGATACCGTGGATTTGGGCAAACCGAGCCGGTCGGCGGCGCGGCTGAAACTGCCGACTTCCGCAACGCGGGCAAAGATCAACAGGTCATTAGGTTCAAATTGTTCCATGATCGGGATAATGTTATCCGATTTAGCGGCTTTTATTCCTTTTTCGACATCAATAAAGTAGCCCTCAGGTTATCCATCACGCTGAGGACATCATAATGAACATCCTGCAAATCAACGCCAGCGCCCGCCGGGAAGGCGGCAATTCCACCCGCATCGCCGACGCCATCGTGGCTCGCCTGCAAGCAGCGAATCCGGACGCCAGGCTCACAGTACGCGATCTGGCGACTGATCCCCACCCGATGCTCGACGAGGCTACGCTCAGCGCCCTGTTCACACCGGCCGAGCAACGCACCCCGGCCCAGGCCGCGCGGGTGGCGCTCGACGACGCGCTGATCGCCGAGGTCCAGGTGACCGACGTGCTCGTGCTGGGTGTACCGATGTACAACTTCGGCATTCCGGCCCAGTTAAAGAACTGGTTTGACGCCATCACCCGCGCCGGCGTCACCTTCCGCTACACCGAAAGTGGACCAGAGGGGTTCCTCACGGGCAAGAAGGTCTACGTGGCGCTGGCGCGCGGCGGCCGCTACCGGGGCACGGAGAACGATACCCAGACGCCGTATTTGAAACTGATTCTCGGGTTTCTCGGCATGACCGACGTGCATTTTATCTATGCGGAAGGCTTGAACATGGGTCCGGAAGCGACCCGGCAGGGCTTTGCCGAAGCGGAAGCCGACATGGCGGCGGCGCTGGCCTGAGTTTCAATCCCCCGGGCGCGTCCTGCGCCCTGACTCCTGGAGTGAATCCAATGACGCAATCCACCTTGATCATCGGGCCGATTCACCATCCTCGCACTGTGGAGCGGCTGGTGGTCGGCAAGGCGACGTCCGACGGCGCCGGCGTGAAACTGACCCGCGTACTCGCACAGTCGCTCCAGCGCCGGCTGGACCCTTTCCTGATGCTCGATGCCTTCGGCAGTCATAACCCCGAAGACTACATCGCCGGTTTTCCCGACCATCCCCACCGAGGGTTCGAGACCATTACCTACATGATTGCCGGACGCATGCGCCACCGCGACAGCGCAGGCCATGAAGGTCTGCTCGAGAACGGTGGCGTACAGTGGATGACGGCGGGTCGCGGGGTAATCCATTCCGAGATTCCGCAGCAGGAAGAGGGGGTGATGGAAGGCTTCCAGCTCTGGCTGAACCTGCCCGCCCGCGACAAGATGACCGCGCCCTGGTATCGCGATTTCGCCGCCGCCGAGTTGCCGCATTTCGTGACCGATGCCGGCGTGGCAGCGACGGTGATCGCTGGCGAGAGCCACGGCGTTACCGGCGCCGTGACGCGCGCGGCGACCGCGCCGCTGTATCTGGACCTGCATCTGCCCGCTGGCGCGTGCTTTGCCCAGCCGCTGCCGGCGGAGCATAACGCTTTCGTTTACGTCTATCGCGGCGAAATCGGCATTGCCGGCAGCCCGGTTTCGGCCCAGCATTTGGCGATCCTCGCCAATGACGCGCAGGCCGACGGCGTGGTGATCGAAGCTGCGACCGATGCGAAAGTGTTGCTGATCGCCGGGCGGCCGCTGAACGAGCCGATCGCGCAGTACGGCCCGTTTGTGATGAACACGGAGCAGGAAATCTATCAGACCCTGAATGACTTCCGCGATGGACGCCTGGCCTGATGCCTTCATGGCGAGGTTATTGCTCTCGGTGGCGCCGCTGGTCAAGATCGCCTTGTCCCGCTGGGGCGTGACCACGGCGGCCACCTGATCCCCAGCACGTGACGCCACGCCGGTTGGGTAAAAGGCGCGGCAAACGGTGCCCAGATGGCTATAATCGCTTCCAGCAGAGGCATCATCATCGGCGTGTCCTCATTTATGGGTTTGGCCACCCGCGAAGGATACTCCCTGGATGTTTTTGCCGACTTCCCCCTCGCGTCAAAACCTCAAGATGGCCAAAGTCGAGGTAAGGTACGTGCTCTTGTATTACCTTGATCTTACAGGTGTTGCAGTTTTTGCTGTGAGCGGAGTGCTTGCCGCACGTGATCGTCATTTAGACCTCTTCGGCGTCATCGTTGTCGCAGCGATCACCGCTGTTGGTGGAGGCACTCTTCGCGATCTCCTGTTGGATCGCCACCCGATTTTCTGGGTCACCGATAGCTGGTACCTGGCCGTCATCATCGTATCCGCCCTCGCCACGGTCGCATACGTCCGGGTACGGCCACCGCCAGACACCCTGCTCTTGGTAGCTGATGCTTTGGGACTGGCGCTTTTTGCGGTCTCTGGCGCTCAAATCGCGGAAGCAGCACAGTGCCCACCGCTCATCGTGGTGCTGATGGGGACGATGACCGGCGTTACCGGAGGCGCCCTGAGAGATGTCATTACGGCGCAGATACCGCTTATCTTGCGGCGGGAGATTTACGCTACGGCTGCCATCGCAGGGATCGTAGCGTATCTCGCCTTGCATGCGTTCGGGATGCCACGTACACCGGCATTTGTAATCGGAATGATTTTCGTGGTGGCGCTGCGGTTGCTTGCTATCCGGTGGAGTTTGCATCTGCCTGTGTTTCGCAAGTCTTAAGACTGTATAAAAATCAACTCTAAATTTGTATGACTGTGGATTCGGTCTCCAGCCGGGTTGATCGGTCGAAAGCCAGATGGAGACCGGACCCGCAGAAAATTTCGGCTCTTCGGGAATCCCGGAATAAGATAGTTGTTTAAAAACAATAAAATGAGTTGTTAATACCAGGAAGCACCAAAGAGCTGTAATTCACAGACGAACCCTTTGAGCGACCTATCGCCATGCCCCGAGGCGGCTATACCAAAGTTGCGCAGCAACACGCACAAACGACGCCGGGCTGGGTAGTCCCCGACAGCGCGCCGAAAGAGTGGATCGAGCGGGTGATCAAGCCACTGCTGGCGGAGGTCACGACGCCGCCGCCCCGGTTCGAACCGCACTATGAGCAGCGCCATCAGGTTCTCCCGTCCGCGGCGTCCAAGGACCGCCGGGTGCGGTTGATCGGCTGGATTCATCTGGCGGTTGCCGCCAACCCCGATGCCTACTCGGCGCGTTCGTATCCGCGCGCGCAGCGTTCGCTGATGGCGCCGCTGTATTGGGTCAGCGCGCCTGGCGTGGGCCAGCAGGTCGCCATCGCCCCGCAACTGATCGGCGCGTATAGCTATTACTATGACCACGCCAGCCTGGAAGACCTGCGCTATCTGGCGGGCCCGGAAGCCCTGCGGGCCTTGCTCGAGGCGCTGCTGGAACAGTTGCGGCAGCAGGCCTTTAATGACCAGAAAGTCAACAAGGTGCGGAATCTGCAAACCCAGGCGGTGCAGGCCCAACTCCGGCAGATCGCCAATGAAGAACGGTTTGCGTTCCATGTGACCACTACGGCGCGCCTGATTCGAATCGCGGTGCGGCTGGATGGCAACAACCAACTGACGATCTCGGTGCCTTTCAGCGAATTCGAGAACGCCCTGCCGCAATTGCGCGAGACGGTAATTCATCTGCGGGCGCTGTATCAGCGCCGGATTCACTTCAGGACGCATCAGTGCCCGTATGGATCCAGCCCGTGGATCGAACCGGATCCCGCGCCGCCCACCTCCCCGGAGGCAACCTGAGTGCCCATTCGTCTCGACGCCCACGAACTCGTGGCGGTGCTGAAACTGACCCCCGCGCACCAGAACATCATGGTGGTCGGCAAACACGGCATCGGCAAATCCGAGCTGATCCGCGACTTTTACACGCAACAGGGCTTGCCGGTCGAATCCTTCTTCCTCGGTCAGATGAGTGATCCTGGCGATCTGATCGGGCTGATGCACAAGGATGAACAAACCGGGCGCTCGGTATTTCTGCCGCCCTACTGGTGGCCGCTGAGTCAGGCGCCGATGGTCCTGTTTCTGGACGAACTCAACCGGGCGCGGCCCGAAATCCTCCAGGCGGTCTACGATTTGGCGCTGAATCGGCGACTGGCGGGCAAATCCCTGCCGCCGGGCAGCCGGGTGGTGGCGGCGATCAATCATGGCGATGAATATCAACTGACCGAGCTGGACCCGGCCCTGGTGTCGCGCTTCAATCTGTACGAATTCACCCCGACCGTCGAAGACTGGCTGTTGTGGGCCAGGGCGAAGGGCCTGGACAGCCGGGTAACCGATTTCATTCAGGAACAGCCCTTTCATCTGGATGGCGCCCGCACTGCCGAGGATCTGGCAGGATTTTCCGATCTCAGCAAAATGCCGGATCGGCGGGCCTGGGTCCGGGTCGCCGAGTTCATCCAGCCTCATCCGGCGCTGGAGGCGCTGCACGTCAAGGCCATTGCCGGCATGGTGGGCACAGCGGCGGCCATCGCGCTCCAGCAGTATCTGGGAGCGACGCAGCAGGTGGCCCCGGAACAGGTGCTGCGGCATTGGCGTGATCATCAGGCCCAGGTGAAAAAGCTCGCGCTGCACGAACTGATCCAGTTGAACGAGCGCCTGCTGCTCTGGTTGCACGGCCTGGCGCAACCCATCCCCGCCGCGGACGCCAAGACCTTTCTGGCCAATCTGCTCGCCTATCTCAAAATGCTGAAAGCCGCGCGCCACAATGAGGCCCTCGCTCATTTCGCCTCGCTGCTGGAAAATCCCAAGTTCGCCCGCGCCATGGCCATCTGTTCGGGATCGGTCGAGATTCTGACGCTGCTGACCGATTACATCGCCGGAATCAAGGGGTGAGGCCATGGCTGCCTCGCCGCTGGCGCGGGAACGCATCGGGCGGATTCTGGAACGCTGGTTCCTGACCGAACCGCTGCTGTTCAGCATCTGGAACGATCATCGTGTGACCAGCGCCGCCATCGCCACCATTCAGGTCGGCGCTGGCGTCATTGCCTACAACCCGGAGTTTATTGATGGACTGACGCCGGTGGAACTGGAAGCGGTGATGCGGTGCGAGGCGGTGCGCATTCTGCTGAAGCATCCCTATTCGCGCCGGTTGCTGCCTCCCCAGATTGCCTGGCAGGCCAGCAACCTGACCCTGCGCGAGCACCTGGGCGCGCTGCCGCTGCCGTTCCCGTGCGCCATGGACGTGTTCGGCCATCACGACTACGACCAGCAGTTCTACGAGTTCTATCATCATCGTCTGCTGGAACAGGCGGCCAAGCACCCGGCCGCCGAGGCGCTTGAAGCGGCCGGCGCCGCCAGCGGGTCCAAAATCTCTTCTGGCCTCCCTTCTTCAGGAGGCGAGACGGAAACGCCTTCTGTTCCGGCGGGGGAACCGGGGAGTGGGCCGGCTGAGACTTCCTCCCTCCCGGCGGAGGCGGAGAGTGGGAAGGCTGAAGCAGCGCCCGCCCCGCTGCACGATTACGCTTGGTCGCCACGGGTAGGTCTCGAAAACACCCGCGAGTGGGACGAGGACGAACTGTTCAGCGAGCGCATTGATGAGCGGGTTAGCGACGCGGAACTGAATCGGAACTGGGGAACCCTGCCGGGCGGGATCCGGCTGCGGGTGTTGGCCAACCGCCAGCCACGGCTCGATTATCGCAGCGTGCTACGCCTGTTCCATCGCTCGGTGTTGTCGCAACGGCGACGCCTGACGCGGATGAAGCCCAGCCGGCGTTATGGATTTCTGTACATGGGCAGCCGCTACGACTTCACCACCCGGCTGCTCGTGGCGGTGGATGTCAGCGGTTCGATGAGCAATGAGGATATTCGGCTGGGATTCTCGCTGGTCAACCGCTTTTTCAAATACGGCATCGAACATATTGACGCCCTTGCTTTTGATACCCAGGTTCAGGGTGAGGCGCTGACGCTCAAGCGAGCGCGCCGCGAGGTCGTGGTCACGGGGCGCGGCGGCACTGATTTCAATGCGGTCATGGATTATGTTGACTCCCATCCCGGCTATGACGGCGTCATCATCTTCACTGACGGCATCGCACCGGCGCCGCGCCCACCCCGCGTGCGGCGTATTCCCTTGCTCTGGGTCTTCATCAACGAGAAGACCTACCGGACTGGTGCGGCACCGCTGCATTCGCTGGGGCGGGTGGTGTTTCTCAAGAGCGCGACTGCTTATGCCAGGTCCACAAGTCGCGGTGTGGCCAGACGGTGCGGTTGATCATCGCCGAATGTCTGTTGCCCGCTGGCCGGATCGGGGTACTCGCCTCGTGGCGGCGTGCTCAGCCGCTCTTTTCGCACAGCGGGGGTGGAGGGTGGGGAAGGTCGTCGAACTGGCGCAACCGCGACATGTCCAGCACGGTGATGTGTCGGCCTTTCACCGCA
>CALMNY010000246.1 GCA_937872125.1 uncultured Candidatus Competibacteraceae bacterium
GGCCTGAGTTTCAGTCCATACCCGCAATCCCACAATGGGAAAGGGGAGTTCATGATGAGATGATTGAGCCGGATAAGCGAAATTCGGGCCGGTCGCGGCGAACCGGCTGACATGGATAGTGGTCGCTATGGCGCAGGAGTGATCAGAGGAATCGGTTGTCGTCCATGCTTCCGATAGACGGTGAAGTCAGAATCCAGAGTGCAGATGGCGTGATCGTCGAACTTCTCCGCCATCCGCACCAGGCAGGCATCGGCGAGAGACATTGGAATATCGCGGTACTTCTGGCGCAAGAGACGCACGGCTTTGACGTCGTCGGATAGCGTGAAATCTACTTTCAGAAGTCCATTCTCGACCATCTCCAGCAAGGCGTCCTGAGCGACCGGCAACCGGCGCAGCAGGTGCCAGGATTCGGCCAGGACGGCTTCGCACAGCAGCCAGGGCAAAGCCAGCGTCCTGGCTTGCTCGGCCATCCAGCCGTGATGGGCTTCGCGCCGGTCGAGAAACGCGACCAGCGGCCCCGTATCAACGATCACCCCGCGAGTCATTGCCGAAATCTTCAAGGTAAGCTGGATTGGTCGCCAAGTCGGCCACCCCTGAATCAACGATGCCGCAATAGCGCTGTATCTGCTCTGGCAGCGATGGCATCTGGACCGTATCCGGCGTGGGCGATTCGCCGAGCCAGTTGCGAAACAGTTCTACAGCCACCACGCGCACGGGCCGACCTTCCAGGGCGCTCCTGGCCTTCACTTTGCGGTACAGTTCGTCGGGTATCTCAAAAGTTGCTTTCATGAAAAGCAGGTTAGCTGTATTCCTGTATTTCCGTCAAGCTGGTAATCTGATACTTTGTTCTTTGTTCAAGCCTATAGGACACCCGGCTGATGGTCTCCACCCAATCCCCCCCGGAATCCGAACGTCTGAACCGCCGCCAGGCGGTTTCCTGGGCTTTTTACGACTGGGCTAACTCCGCCTTCGCCACCACGGTGATCGCCGGCTTCTTTCCCATCTTTTTCAAGCAATACTGGAGCGCCGAAGCGCCGGTCACGGAAAGCACTTTCTGGCTGGGCGCGGCCAACTCGCTGGCCAGTCTCTTGATCGTGTTGCTCGCGCCGCTGCTCGGCGCTATCGCCGACCGGGGCGGCGCCCGGAAAAAATTCCTGCTGGCGTTCGCGGCGCTGGGCATCGTCATGACCGCCGCTTTGTACGGGGTTGGACGCGGTGAATGGGGTTGGGCGGTAACCTGCTACGTTCTGGCGCTGATCGGCTTTTCCGCCGGCAATATCTTCTACGACGCGCTGCTGGTGGGGGTGGCGGGGGAGCACAAGCTCGACATCGTGTCAGCATTGGGCTACAGCTTTGGCTATCTGGGCGGTGGCCTGCTGTTCGCCCTGAACGTGCTGATGACCCTGTACCCGGGTTGGTTCGGCCTGGCGGACGCCGCAGAGGGGGTGCGGGTCTCGTTCGTAACGGTGGCGCTGTGGTGGGCGCTGTTCTCGGTTCCCCTGCTGTTGTTCGTACCCGAACCGCCCGCGCCGGGCCGGGTGAGCGGTCTGGCGGCGATTCAGGCCGGCTTGGCGCAGTTGCGCAGCACCTTTCGTGAAGTGCGCCGGCTGCGCGTGGTCGGCGCGTTTCTACTGGCCTACTGGCTGTACATTGACGGCGTAGACACCGTCATCCACATGGCGGTGGATTATGGCCTGGCGCTGGGCTTTCCGTCCGACAGCCTGATCGTCGCCCTGCTACTCACCCAGTTTGTGGGCTTTCCCGCCGCCATCGCCTTTGGTCGGCTGGGCGAACGCTGGGGACCGCGCGCCGGGATTTTCCTCGCCCTCGGGGTTTACATTCTGATCACCGTCTGGGGCTATTTCATCCGCCATCCCTGGGAATTCTACGTGCTGGCCGCCGCTATCGGCCTGGTGCAGGGCGGGGTGCAGTCGCTGAGCCGCTCGCTGTACGCCCGGTTGATCCCGGCGGAAAAAGCGGGGGAGTTCTTCGGCTTCTTCAATATGCTGGGCAAGTTCGCGGCGGTGCTGGGGCCGGTGCTGATGGGAGCCGTGAGCCTGCTGACCGGCGATCCACGCCTGTCCATCCTGTCGCTGCTGGTGCTCTTCATCGGCGGGGCGCTGTTGCTGGCGCGCGTGGATGAGGCGGAAGGCAAGCGGATGGCAGGGACGTTATAAACCGTTTTCCAATAACGCCAGTTCAATCAAGGCGCCCTGACCGGGTGGCGCTAAACTCCAACTCATTCTGGTTACTGCAAAAGCCGCCTCAATGCGCTTCCTGAACCTGCCGCGTTTCGTGTTCCTGCTGGTGCTGGTGCTGGCGGCCGCACTGGCCCGCGCCGGCAATGATTATCCTCTGGTCCTGGTCCACGGCTTCATGGGCTGGGGCCGGGATGAACTGCTCGGCTTCAAGTACTGGGGCGGTTTCGGCGATCTGCAGGAGACACTCAACCGGGCCGGTTACCGCACCTATACCGGCGTGGTCGGCCCGTTCGCCAGCAACTGGGACCGGGCCTGTGAACTGTACGCTTACATTAAGGGCGGCATGGTGGATTACGGTCAAGCCCACGCCGCCGCACATGGTCACGCCCGCCACGGACGCACCTTTCCTGGCCTGTATCCCGAATGGGGCGCACTGGACGACCAGGGGCGCATTCGCAAGATTCATCTGATCGGCCACAGTCAGGGTGGCCAAACCGTCCGGGTGTTGACTGCACTGCTGCAACGCGGCTCGCCCGCGGAAATCGCCGCCGCCAATCCATCACCGCTGTTTCAGGGCGGCAAATCCTGGATCCATAGCGTCGCCACTCTGGCCACGCCGCACGATGGGACCAGTTTAGCCGTCGGCATGGATCACCTGCTGCCGTTTGTCCGCACATCGCTGCTCGGCCTCGCTGCACTGGCTGGTGTCCAGCCCGACGAATTGCCCTACGATTTCAAGCTGGAGCAGTGGGGACTGCGGCGCGCGCCGGACGAAACGCTCGCCGACTATTTCCGGCGGGTCGAACACAGTCCGATTTGGCAATCGCGCGACATCAGCGCCTGGGATTTGAATCCGGATGGCGCGCGGGAATTGAACCGGCAATTTCCCGCTCAACCTGAGGTGTATTATTTCTCGTGGGGGGCGGCGGCGACCACGCCGGTCTGGCCTTTTAACCATCAGATTCCGCGGCCAACCATGCTGCCGCAACTCTGGGCCAGCGCCGTATTTATCGGCGCCTACACCCGCAGCGAGCCGGGTCATGTGATCGTTGACGCCAGTTGGTGGGAAAACGATGGCCTGGTCAACACCCGCTCCATGGCCGGACCGACCCTGGATTCGTCCGATCGGATCGTGGCCGGCGACAGCCCGCCACAACGCGGCGTCTGGAACCACCGGGGTACGCTGGCCGGTTGGGATCACATGGATCTGGTGGGCGCCATCACGCTGCATGAGGTAGACGACTGGTACCTGCGGCTGGCACAGTCGTTGGCGGATTTACCGCCGTAAGGCGAGGCACTGAGGCACTGAGGCACTAAAGTTTATGTCCCACATCGTCGTTCATCGCGATCATCCCCTGACGCTCGACCAGTCCCGCCAGGCGGCGGAAACGCTCGCCGCCCAACTGGCCGACCACTACGATATCCACTATCACTGGCAGGGCGACGCGCTGCATTTCGAGCGTTCTGGAGTGAGCGGCCATATCACTCTGGAACCGGGCAAGGTTCGGGTCAACGCGCGGCTGGGATTTTTGCTGGTACCGCTGAAACAACGGCTGGAGCAGGAAATTCATCGCTACCTGGACGACACGTTCCAGGAGCCGCACCCGGCCTAGTCGTCCAATTCCAGCGGCCTCGGATGGCCGGTGCGGATGCGCTCCAGAATGACGCGCTCGCGGTGGATGATGGTGGTTACGAAGGTCCCCGCGTCCACGCCCATGTGGTGAAAGGCGTGAAAGCCGGCTGCCAGAAACCGGTGCAGCTCCCCCAGCCCCGCCAGCCGCGCCGGGGTCCGGGCCAGCTTCAGCGCGGCGTGGATGATGCGCTTGGGCACGATGGCCTGCAAATCCCGGCCCAGCCGTTCCGTCAAATCAATCTGATGGTACCGCTGGTCGTAACTGGCGCAGCGCCGGTAGGCGGCGACATAGGTCGTCTCGTCCAGGGTGTGCGGGTCAAACTCGGCGATCAGGATGCGGGTCATCCGGGCGTCGAACTCGCGCGACAGGGCGTTAAGTTCCAGCGCCAGCCCGGCGGTGTGTAGCACAGCCGCCGGCAGAATGCGGGTCATCATCGGCACGATCCGAGCCAGATCGTGCTCCAGTTGACCGAGGTCCCGGTCGCCATACAACTCGTCCAGAAAGAACTCCGCCGCTGGCCGATAAAGTGGACTGCGCAGCAGGTCGGCGTGGGTCCGGGCCAGCCGCGCCGATTGCCAGCACCGCAACAGGCTCAACTCCCGCTCGATCCCGGCAGCGCCATCGGTGTGAAACGCCTGGCTGCGCTGCAACTGTTCCATCAGCCGCGCTGCGCTTTGGGCTTTCAGGTGTTCGGTCATGACAAAACTCCGTCATCAAGCAAAAAAGGGAGGTTTTCGCCTCCCTTTTCAGGCTATTTCCCCAAGACTTCAGGTAGTTTCCTGGCAAGATGAGACCGGTGGGGCCAGTAGGGACACGGCGCCGCCGTGTCCCTACAGAGGTCGGCCTGGTAAGGTCTTTTATGGAAATCGCCTTAGTATTCCACCGTCAGTTCAGCGCAGTTCGCGGCGCAGGATCTTGCCAACGTTCGATTTGGGCAGGCTATCGCGGAATTCGACGTGCCGGGGCATCTTGTAGCCGGTCAGTTGGGTGCGGCAATGGGCCAGAATCGCCTCGGCGGTCAGTTCCACCCCCGGTTTGAGCACCACGAACACCTTGACCGCCTCGCCGCTCTTGTCATCCGGCACGCCGATACAGGCGACTTCCAGCACGCCCTCGCAGCCGATCACTACGTCTTCGATCTCGTTGGGGAAGACGTTGAAGCCGGACACCAGGATCATGTCCTTCTTGCGATCCACGATGCGGAAAAAGCCCTGCTCATCCACGGTAGCCACGTCACCGGTCAGCAGCCAGCCATCACGGATCGTGCGTTCGGTGTCGTGAGGCCGTTCCCAATAGCCGCGCATGACCTGCGGGCCTTGCACGCACAACTCGCCGCGCTCGCCCGGCGGGACCTCGTTGCCTTCTTCGTCGCGCAGTTGCACGTCGGTGGACGGCAAGGGCAGGCCGATGCTGCCGGTGAAACCGGTGATGTTCACCGGGTTGGTGCAGACCACCGGCGCGGCTTCGGTCAGGCCGTAGCCTTCCAGGATCGGCACGCCGGTCATGGTCTGCCAGCGTTCGGCCACCGCCTTTTGCACCGCCGCGCCGCCGCCAACCGCCAGCCGCAGCGCCGAAAAGTCCAGCTTGGCGAACTTGTCATTGTTCACCAGCGCGTTGAACAGGGTGTTGACGCCGGTGATCACGGTGAATTTCCACTGACGGATTTCCTCCACGAACAGCGGAATGTCGCGGGGATTGGTGATCAGCACGTTCAAGCCGCCATGGCGGATGAAGCACATGCAGTTCACGGTCAGGCAGAAGATGTGATACAGCGGCAGGGCCGTGATCACGATTTCCTCGCCGTCGCGGATCGCCGAACCCACCCAGGCGGAAATCTGCTGCATGTTGGCCAGCATGTTGCGGTGGGTCAGCATCGCGCCCTTGGACAGGCCAGTGGTGCCACCGGTGTATTGCAGGAAAGCCAGGTCTTCGCCGGTCAGCGCAACCGGCCCCAGCTTGCGGCGTCCGCCCGCCGCCAGCGCGTCATTGAAGCTGATGGCGCCAGGCAAGCTGTAATTCGGCACCATCTTCTTGATGTGCTTGACCACCAGGTTGACCACCTTGGCCTTCCAGAATGGCAGCAGATCGCCGATCTCGGTGACGATGGCCTGTTTGACCGCGGTTTTCCCGATCACCTCGGCCAGCACGTGGGCGAAGTTGGCGAGAATCAGGATCGCCTTGGCCCCGGAATCCTTCAGTTGATGCTCCAGTTCGCGCGGGGTGTAGAGCGGATTGACGTTGACCACGATCAGACCTGCGCGCAGCACGCCGAACAGCGCGACCGGATATTGCAGCAGGTTGGGCAGCATGATCGCCACGCGCTCGCCCTTGGCCAACCCCAGATCCTGTTGCAGGTAGGCGGCGAACGCCCGGCTCTTCTGGTCCAGCTCGGCGTAGGTCATGCCGTAGCCCATGTTGG
>CALMNY010000247.1 GCA_937872125.1 uncultured Candidatus Competibacteraceae bacterium
ATTGATGGCCTCGGCGTGCTGTTCCTGCCGCTGACGGCATTGCTGACGCTGCTGATCCTGCTCTACGCCCAGACGATCCGGCGGGAGCGGCCCGGCGTGCTGGTGGCTGGCATATTGGCGCAGGAAGCGACGCTGATGGGCATGTTCACCGCGCTGAATCTGATGCAGTTCTGGCTGTTTGCGCTGGCCGAAATCATTCCGGTGGCGTTTCTGGTCTGGCGCTGGGGAACCAGCCCAGTGCGCGGGCGGGCGGCCTGGCGGCTGGTCCGCGACCTGTTGAGCGGCCTGGCGGTGCTGCTGGCTGGGATCCTGCTGCTGGGCTGGAATCACGCCGCCGCGACGGGCGGCGGCTGGTCCTTCGAGCTGTCCGCCCTGCTCGCCACGCCCGCATCGCTGGGCCTCCAGTCGTTGATCTTCGTGCTGCTGTTCGGCGGGCTGGCGGTGCGGCTGGCGCTGTTCCCGTTTCACGCCTGGTTCCCGGTCGTGGCCCAGCACGGCACGGTCGCGGTGGGCCTGGCGCTGCTGGCGGGCGTGAAAGTGGGGGTTTACGCGCTGTTGCGCTTCGTGTTCCCGCTGCTGCCCGCCGCGACCCAGCAGTGGGCCGGCGCGGTGATCGTGCTGGGGCTGGCCGGCATGGGGTACGGCGCGTTGCTCGCCCTGATGCAGAAGGATTTGCGCCGCCTGCTGGCCTTCGCCGTGGTCAGCCACACCGGTGCGCTTATGGTCGGGCTGTTCGCGCTCAATCTGCCCGGGATGCAAGGGGGCCTGCTGCTGAGTCTGAATCTGGGTCTGGCGACGGCTGGGCTGTTTCTGGTCGCCGGGCTGCTGCAACGCCGGCTGGGCGTCACCCGGTTTTACCGCCTGGGCGGACTGTTCGACACGGTCCCTCTGATCGGGCTGACCTTCCTGGTGGTGGTGCTGGGCAGCATCGCCATGCCCGGCACACCCGGCTTCGAGGCCGCCCATCTGGCGCTGGAAGGCGTGCTCGAAACCTACGGCTGGGGCGTCGCCACGCTGGCCGCCTCCGGCAACGTGCTGGCGGCGGGCTACCTGCTGTGGTCGTATCAGCGGATTTTTCTGGCCCGCAATCCCAGGAGTTCGCCGCCGCCTCTGACCGATCTGCGCAACCGGGAACTGGTCATGGCCGCACTGCTGTGCGCGGTGATGGTCAGCGTCGGCCTTTACGCCCATCCGTGGCTGGAAACGATCAGCGGCGCGGTGGAGAACGTGGCGGGGCTGTTTGAGACAAGCACAGGCCATTGACCGCAGTTCAGGGGGCTGAGCAGTGTTGTATTGACAACAGCTACACGAGACCCTAGATTGTATATTTGTTGTGTATACATTGTTGGGAGGTATTTATGCGCGCCGCCGCCATCAATCTGCGGGCCTTGCCCGAACAGCGCGATTTGATTGATCGCGCCGCCAGTCTGCTGGGCAAGAACCGTTCGGACTTCATGCTCGAAGCGGCCTGCGAACGCGCGCAGGCGGTGCTGCTCGATCAAGTGTTCTTTCGGCTGGACGCCGACCAGTTCCAGCGGTTCACCGCCCTGCTCGATGCGCCGCCGAGCGCCAATCCGGGGCTGGAGCGCCTCATGGCCGTGAAGGCGCCGTGGGACGCCAACCCGGCATGAGCTTGCGGCTTTCCGCGCCGCGACCGCTGGCGGTCGTCCACCGGCTGGACGAGTTTGCCTGCGGCGAAACGGCGTTGGACGAGTGGCTCAAGCGCCGCGCCATGGCCAATCAACTGAGTGGCGCCAGCCGCACCTTTGTCGTGGCCGATCCCGACGACCGCGTGTTCGGGTATTACGCGCTGGCTGCGGGCGCTGTTGCGCACCAGGAGGCCACTGGCGCCGTGCGCCGCAACATGCCCGACCCGATCCCCGTCATCGTGCTGGCCCGGCTGGCGGTTGACCGGCGCACGCAAGGCGACAAGTTGGGCGTTGCATTGCTGCGGGACGCTGTCCAGCGCGTGGTTGCGGTGTCGGAAAACGCCGGGGTCAGGGCGTTGCTCGTCCATGCGCTGAACGACCGCGCCAAACAGTTCTACGAGCACTACGGGTTTCAAGCATCGCCCGTGCATCCGATGACCTTGATGCTGCGGCTGCAAGCGGTGAAAAGTCCTGACTGACCAGCCAAGCCAAACGAGTTAAATGAGCGTTATGAAAAATATCCCTCATCCCATTCAATACCAGGGCAGTAAACGCAATTTGGCTTCGTTCATCTTGCGATATGCTCCAAAGGGTATCGAACGACTCATTGAACCCTTATTTCTCGTTTCCACGTTCCAGCGTGGGCGCCAGACCAAAATATTCCACGTACCCTATTCCGCCCTGGTCAGCCCTCCCTGATCCCCAACCGTTCCAGAATCCCATCGCACTCTTCCAGAGTGGCGAAGCCGATTTCAATCCGCCCGCGTCCCCGCCCGGCGTCGTAGCGCAGCCGCACCGGTGCGGTCAACCGTTCGCGCAGCCGTTCCTCCAGCCGGACCAGATCGGGATCGCGCGGCGTGGCGGTTCGCGGCTGGGACGGGGTCGCCAACAAGGCTCGCCGGCGTTCCAGTTCCCGCACGCTCCATCCTTCACTGGCCGCCTGTTCGGCCAGCCGAAGCTGCGTTTCGCGCGCCAGACCGAGTAACGCCTTGCCATGACCGGCTTCCAGACGCCCTTCCTCGATCAAACTCTGTACTGCCGCGTCCAGACTCAACAGCCCCAGCAACTTGCTGATGGCCGACTGGGAGACGCCCAGCAGTTCCGCCAACTGTTCCTGGGTCAGCCCGAATTCCTCGCGCAAGCGCCGCAGCGCCCGCCCTTCCTCAATCGGATTCAAGTCCCGGCGCAGCAGGTTCTCCACCAGGGCGATGGCGGCGGCGGTTTGATCGTCGGCGGCGCGCACCACCACCGGCACTTGGGTCAAGCCGGCTCGGTGCGCCGCCTGCCAGCGCATGTGGCCAGCCAGAATTTCATAACTGCCATCCGCCAGCGGTCGCGCCACCAGCGGTTCGATCACCCCAAACTGGCGAATACTCTGTTCCAGTTCGGCTAAATAGGCGTCGTCAACCCGTTGGCGCGGCTGGTAACGGCCCGGAACGAGCTGGTCGAGAGCCAGTGGCCGGATGTCGCCGGCGGCGCTACTGTCGCCCGCCAGCAGGCTGCCGTCGAAACTGTGCCCGCCCGCCCCGATCCAGTCGCCAAGGCTTTTCAGGGACTTGCGGCGACTCATGCCAGCGCCCTCGTGCGGTCGGCTTCGGCGGCTTCGATGCCGCTGAGAATTTCCTGTTGCCAGAGTTGACGCACCGCCAGCAGGATTTCCGAGTTGACGCCATCCAGCATCATGATTGCCCGGTTGTAGGTGTCGCGGGAGCCGCGCGGCTGGTCAATCTCGTAGATGCTGAGCTGGTCGCTGGCCGATTTCTGCAATTCCTTGGTCAGGCCCATGCGGTTGCTGAGAATCAGTTCGCCATACGCGCCGTTGATCACCGCGATGTTGTTCAGCGTCTCAGTGCTGGCGTCCACCTTGGTCAGCAGGATGTTGAGCCGCTGCACGTTGATCTCCTGCTCGTACAGCCCGCAGACCTGTTCCAGGATGCGGAAGTACTGGACGCTGGAGGAAATGTCGTACATGTGCGGGACGATGGGCATGAGGATCAGATTGGCAGCGGCAATGGCGTTCAGCGCCAGCATTCCCAGCGAGGGCGGCGTGTCCACGACAATCACGTCGTAGCGGTCTTCGACGGTCTTCAGCGCCCGGTGCAGCCGCACCGGCGGCGGTCCCAGGATTTCGTTCTGGCGTTCCTCCGGCTGCGACAGCTTCCAGTCGGTGTATTGCAAAGCCAGCCGCGCCGGCGTCAGGTCCAGATTGTCCCAGTGGGTGCGCTTGATCGCCGTTTCCAGCCGCGCCGGCGCTTCGGTCAGGGCCGGAAACAGGTCGTCGCCATCATTCAGATCAAGATCGGGAATCAGACCGAAGGCGCCGGTGATGGTGGCCTGGGGGTCGGCGTCCACCAGCAGCACCCGGTAGCCTTCGCGCGCCAGGTATTGGGCAAAGTGCAGCGACATGGTGGTTTTCGCCACTCCGCCCTTGAGATTGGAAAACACCACCCGCACGCAACTCGCCCCCAGCGGGCGGGCGGGACGCTTGCCGATGATTTCGCGGATGCGGTTGACTTCGTTGTAGTTATAGATGCGCCGCTGGATTGAGCCGGCTTCCACCAGGCGCGGTTCCGGCAACTCGCCGCGCGCTTCCAGATTGCGCAGGTGGTTGGCGGTGCAGCCGGCCAGTGGCGCCGCCCGTTCGATGCCGAACTCCGGCAGGGTCTTGACCGAGTGGCGCGCGCCCAGGGCCTCCAGCAGACGCCGTTGCATCTGGCCGCCGCGTTCAGCCGCGTTACGGCACAGAGTTCGGAAATTGAATCGCATCGCTTGCATCGGACAGGCTCCGGCAATAAAAAAGAACAGGTTGTTGGTAATTTTATCGCATTTAAGTAAAATTTATACGCACAAATAAAAAACAGGCCACTCAATAAAATTGTTGCATGATGGGGTGGTTGTTCAGATAGTCGGGGGTTCAGCAAAAATTCAGGCGTGCCTACCCAGAATGCGCGCCGAAGTCACAACAAAGCGGGGCGTGACCATGCGGATGGGCCGCCGGGAGCGCCAGCGGGAGCATCAAGATGAAACTCAAATATTCGTTATTGGGCGTGGGTTTGTTGCTGGTGGGCGCTGGTCTGACGCCGGCGGTGGCGGATACCTTTCGGCCGGAACGGGGCGTGCGCTGCGATGATGTCGCACAAATCTGTTATGACCGGGGTTCGCCCAGCGTGGACTTGACCCGGCAATATTTCGGGCGGGACGCCGCCCGGGCGCTGCGGTGGAGTATGCGGCGGGAAGAGGGTGGGCGGTACGATTCCGTGTTCTATCCTGAACCGGGCGTGCGCTGCGACCGCGCCGCCCAGGTTTGTTATAACCGGCGCGGCGACCCGAGTTTCCGGCTAACCCGCGACTATCTGGGTTACGACGCCGCTCGCCGCCTGGAGCGGCGGTCTGGCCCGGATTCGGGTTTTTCAAACCGCTAACGGCTGTCCACGGGATCGGCCGCGGTCCCTAAAACCGGTTCCGTGGCTGTCCAGCGCTTGGTCCAGAAAGGCGTTCGTATGGCTTCTGGTGCGTTAAGG
>CALMNY010000248.1 GCA_937872125.1 uncultured Candidatus Competibacteraceae bacterium
GCACGCCGGACCGTTCGATCGCGCCCTTGGCGGCGGTGATCGCCAGATCGCGCGCTGATACGTCCTTGAGGGAGCCCATGAATTTGCCGATTGCCGTCCGCGCGGCGCTGACAATCACGACTTCTTTAAGAGCCATCGGATACTCCTCGATTTGCGTAGTTATTGATGGATTAGTGCATTAGCGTGGCTGGTTCTGGACCTTGGCGCCAAATCATCCTCCATGGATATCCACAGGTTCGCCCAGCGGGCGGTGTGCGGATAGACTCTGGAAATTAAAGCCTATCTTCAGTGTATGTCAATTTTCCCCTGTGATTTGTTGTGACCTCTGGATTTTTTAAGATGATGGTATAAAAAACCGATCTGCAAGCAAATCCGGTCGGTCAGGGTTAAAATTAAGGTTTTATCATCACGATGACGAAGAGGCCCACTGGATGCGTCAAACGCTGAGAGCGCCCACATGACTGATGAAGTGGACGAAAATCAAGCAAATCAAGCCCCATCGCTGGGTTGGGGAACGATTGGCGACCGTAAATTCACCGACCTGGTCGCCGGCCGCACCCGCAGACTGCTCGTTCTCGCCCATTATCTGACGACACACCAGCCAGACCCTCCTCCACTCACTCGTCCGCTGGCGGCTGAACTCCTCTCTCAGGCCGCCCAGGTGGAGGAACTACTGGACGCTTATGGAGCGCGCACCAACCGCCAATGGTCGCGGTTACGTTCGCTCACCGCCACCACCAAGCTGTTCGCCAGCGTCAGTTATGAAATCCTGCACATCAAGCACTCTCTGCCCTGTTATCGCCTGCTGCCGAGCGGACGGGATTTCGCCGAGGGCACCGCCCAGTCGTTGGAAATCACCCGCGCCATCCTGATGCGAACGGCAAGCTGGGTTCTGGTACAAGCCGCGCGGTTGGGTTTACCACCGCCCGGCGACCTACCCGATCCGCTGGATTACGCCGAACCGCTCCCGCCGGGCCGCCTGATCAGCGACCGCCCAGTGCGCCAAGTCCGAAGCGCCTCGGAAACCGTGACCCATCTGGCCACCGCCTATCTCAACGCAGCCGCCGAAAGCGATCTGCTGAGCATCGTCGAACGCACCGAACCAGCGGACTACGCCCGCTGTTTTCCCGACCCGATCAGCGAAGACAGTCTGCGTTACCTGAAGGTCCACTTTCACTGCCTGCAATCCCTTTACGACACCCACGTATCCGAGACCGAGATCGAATACCTGGACGCCAGCCTGCCGATCCTGCGGGGGCATATCAGCGTGACCTTCCATCTGCTTGAAATCGCCACTTATCTCGTCCATTACTACGAACGCCACCTCAACGTCCGCACTGGTGATTCCTCGCTGCGCCGCAGACCGGTCATTACCGCCGACACCCTGCTGGAAATGCTGATGAGTTATCCGATCACCTATGCAGGGATTTACCTGGACCTCGGTCGCCGCCTGTGTCACACCATGCTCAAGCACTATGCGGAGGTGGGCATGATCAAGGCTCCGGTACCGAGCTATCGCGGCTTTCACGTCCGCCCGGCGACTCTGGTGGCGAAGATCGTCCAGCACTACGGCAGCGAGGTCCGCATGGAACTGGACGGTCAGACCTACGATGCCAGCTCGCCTCTGGACCTGTTCCGGGCCAATGAAAAGATCAACGCCCAAAAACGCCGCTGGCTGATGGCGGAACTCGGCCGCCTGTCCCTGCCCGAAGGGGAGTTGTCGACTGCGCAAATCCGCAGCGTGATCACAAACGCCCTGTTCAAGCTGGCCCAGCAGGGCAAGCTGATCATCTACCAGCAACCACTGCAACTGTCAGAGGAATTCAGCCGCGAAGGCATCCTGCTGGAAAAGGTCACCGCTGAAATCGCCCGCTTGCAGGCCACGGGGCAAATTGATATTCGGACCGATCTCAGCATCACCTTTACCGGCGACAAGCGGGTCCTCAGCGACCTCAGGCTGCTGGCCAAATCGGGCTACGGCGAAGACTGCTTCGGCAACAACATCACCCTGCCCCGGGAAATCGCCTACTTGCGCCGGTAGCCGCCGCATTGTTGAACGGCGCAATTTCTCCTACTATTTTGGTTTGCTTTTTAACCATGAGGTCAAGACCCACCATGAGCAAGCCCAAAAAAGTCGCAATCCTCACGGCGGGCGGTTTAGCGCCCTGCCTCAGCTCGGCCATCGGCGGTCTCATCGAACGCTATACCGAGATTGATCCCACCATTGACATCATCTGTTATCACAGCGGCTACAAGGGACTCCTGCTCGGCGATTCGTATCAAGTCACGCCAGAAATTCGTGAAAAGGCGCGGCTGCTGCACAATTTCGGCGGCTCGCCCATCGGCAACAGCCGCGTCAAGCTCACCAACGTCAAGGACTGCATCAAGCGCGGCCTGGTCAAGGAAGGTCAGGACCCGCAGCAGGTCGCTGCCGACCAACTGGTCAAGGACGGCGTGGACGTGCTCCACACCGTCGGCGGCGACGACACCAATACCGCCGCTGCTGATCTCGCCGCTTTCCTGGCGAAAAACGGCTACGGCCTCACCGTCATCGGCCTGCCCAAGACCGTGGACAACGACGTCTACCCGATCAGGCAGTCGCTGGGCGCCTGGACCGCCGCCGAACAGGGCGCCCACTACTTCCACAACATCGTCGCGGAGAACAACGCCAACCCGCGCATGTTGATCATCCACGAAGTCATGGGCCGCAACTGTGGCTGGCTCACCGCCGCCACCGCGCTGCAATATCGCAAGCTGCTCGACCGCACCGAATGGCTCCCCGCCATCGGACTCCACCGCTCCGAATTCGACATCCATGCCGTTTATATCCCGGAGATGGAAATTGATATCGCCGCCGAGGCCCAGCGCCTGCGCGCCCTGATGGATCAGATCGATGACATTAACATCTTCGTCTCCGAAGGCGCGGGCGTGGAAGCGATTGTGGCTGAACTGCAAGCCAAGGGTCAGGACGTCCCGCGCGATGCCTTCGGCCATATCAAGCTCGATGCGGTCAATCCCGGCAAATGGTTCGGCGAGCAGTTCGCCCAGATGATCGGCTCGGAAAAGACCCTGATTCAGAAGTCCGGTTATTTCTCGCGCGCCGCCCCGGCCAACGCCGAAGATCTTCTGCTGATCAAGTCTTGCGTAGATCTGGCGGTCGAATGCGCCCTGCGCGGCGAAGCGGGCGTCATCGGCCATGACGAGGATCGCGGCGGCGTACTGCGCGCCATCGAGTTCCCGCGCATCAAGGGCGGCAAGCCGTTCGACATTGACACCCCCTGGTTTACCCAAATGCTGGCGGCCATCGGTCAGCCGAAGGGGAAAAAACTGGCAGTCAGCCACTAACGAAAGA
>CALMNY010000249.1 GCA_937872125.1 uncultured Candidatus Competibacteraceae bacterium
GGCTTCCCGTTGCTGCACCCTCTACCTTCCATCCTCCGGGGCACCGCACAGGCCGACCGGACGGCTGAACTGTATCGTCCGCCTACCGGGTGATGGAGGCCGGGATGTTTGAGCGGAGCCGCTTACTGCACCGTCTGCCTACCGGGCGTTGGGTTGCGGCGGCATGGATTTCAGTGGCTTAGGCGCTCGCGCCACCAAGTTGTTCAGGGCTTCCCGTTGCTGCACCCTCTACCTTCCATCCTCCGGGGCACCGCACAGTCCGACCGGACGGATGAACTGTATCGTCCGCCTACCGGGAGGCGGGTTTCGGCGGCGTGGACCTTGGCGTTAAGGGAGTTCTCGTTGCCTAACGACATCTCCTAGCTTTCGGTGACCATATGAGGCCAATTCTGCATGGCTGCTTTTGGGTGATCAAGCGCTAGGGTGGTATGGTCTAGTTCTTATTTTTTGGTAATTAACTCTGGATGACCGTCGTTTGATAAAGCGGCGCGTGATTGCTTCAACCTTGCGTTAGCGGCTTTCATTTCCTTGATGAATTCGGTATGCGCGGACAATCTATACTTTATATCTATGATTTTACGCCCGGTTTTGTACACTTGAAGGCGTTCCCAGTTCATCAATACTTTTGCATTTTTTAGTTCCGCTAACGCTTCTTCGAGCGCCTTGATATTGGCCGATTCGCGAGTGTAGTTCAGAAGATTGCTGTCACGTTTTATAGTGGTATAACGAATTTCGTATGCCTCCATGAAGCCGGCGTTCGTGTAATTAAGAGATAGACGCTTGTGGAGCCATCGCGATAGGGGCGCGGCTAGCGACATTAAGATGCCATAATTAAACTGTCGATAAGATAGATCATTGATGCTTTTTGATATTAGCACGGGCAATCGCGCGACCCATGTCATTGTCGAGTCTTCGAGATATTCTTTCCGCGTTATGCGAAATATATCAGACAGGATTGGCGCTGAATAAATTGGATCAGTTGATTCATCTATATATAAAGCTATGTGCGTTCTGGACAATATCTCAATAGAGCGCTTAATCTCATTAAGATTTCGAGTTTTTCCTCTTGCTTTAAGTTCTTTGCGGATCATCTGAAGTGAGAATTTTACCCAACTCACTGAGTCTTTTGGGTCATGAACACCGCACCGCTGGTCTGCGAATATTTTACGTATAACCTCCTCTACTAACTCCTCATCCGTAGTGGGGTAATAATCAATATATCCGTTTTCTGTTTTTATCGAAGCAGGCTGAATAGATACACGGCAGGTACTTTCAACCCGCTGTCCATTACGCCTTGAAGAAAACACGAATCTGCGTTCAGAAACAGGAAGCCGGTTATCCGGGCTCCGCATGGCAATTTGGGCGCGCGCAGAAACAGCATATTTGGGAATCGAGTCCCACAATTCGATAGTGTTGGAAAGCTCTGCTGTTTCACCAAAAAATGTGGAGAATAGGTCATATTGTAAACTTTTCTGTAAGTTTAGTGGCGGCATTTGAGTTATGGTGTTTGTCATTGCTGCTCCTTAGATTTGTGAACTGAATAATAGCGGCGTCTCATGCCGCATATGGATTCGACCACGTCCTGCTAATTTACGGTAAAAGCGCGTGAAAGGACCGCCGTCCGTGTGCCGTGACTAAGGCGACGGACAACGAAACAGTAGCGCAAGGCCCGTTCAGCGTCATGGTTGCTCAGGGGCAGACCGGGGGTGGTGTAGCACATGGAAGATTGCCTCCCAATCGTTGAGGAGTACCACCGCCCACGCCCGGGTCTAGTCATGAAGATGACTGAGCCGCGCCAAGGACGGCTGCCGCAGGCGGTTCAGCGGTGCCCTGGGTATAACGCCACCGCTGGGTCGCCGAGGAGCCTTCGCGGGCGAAGAAGCAGCGACCATGAGGTCCACCCGCGTGGTCCGCGCCTGGTGGACGCAGGCGATGCCAGCGGCATCATAGCACTGTACCAGCGCTAGGGAGATGCGCCCAAGACCGCAGCTGGCGTGACTGGCCGTTGCTCATCAGCCAGCCGGTGACATCGTTCAGTATCGGGGCCACGGTGTCCTTATTCCGACCGGCAGGGACATAGAGATTCGTAGTGGTGGTGATAAAGACCCACCGTCAGAGCAGGTACAGCCAGTCGGACTGAGGTTTGTCGGCATGCAACAGACCCTGGCATGGTTGTTGATGAGCGGGGCATTCGCCGGAGCGACCACTGCGCCGATTTCGTGCAGGGTCTGGTGAGGAGTGCCGAAGCCACCCGCGACCGCCGAAAGCGCAGGTTGATCGCCACAATCAGGGTCGCTAGATCCGGCCCACCAGCCTGTGCCCGTGGTTGGCCTCTGTGTGGCCAAGGCGCGGAGCTCGCGCTGGCCTTGGTGCCATGTCCACAGTCTCCCAGCCGGCGGGACGGTGCGGTGGCAACCTGTACAGAATCTGGCCATAACCGCAGCAGCCCTTGCCTGAGGCGGCTTTGGTGGCGGTGACCACCGTTTGTCTACAGACTTATCAACAGCTCCTGTTGATAGATCCCGTTCAATCGGTTACGTGCTTTTGCGCCCCGTCGCGGCCGATGTTTCACGTCAGGCACGACGTTATCTTCCGAACCCGTTGAAAAGAGAAGCTGCAATCGTGGCGGATCGTGCCAGCGCGCCCTGTTATCTCGTCCTCACCACCACCCCTCCCGCAGGGTCCAGCGCCAGCCAGCGCTCATGCCCCACCGCATCGACGCCGAAGGGGGCGCGCCCCTCCCCCACCAGGGCGCGCAACTGGGGGTCGGTCACCACCTGCCCGTCCAGCATCTTGGGGATGACGAACGTGCAACCCTCGCGCCAGCGGCCACAGCCAAAGGCTGAGCGGCCCTCGATTAACACCCCTTGGTGACACTGGGGACAGGGCACCGGATCGGCCTTGAGCCCCGCCGCCGTCGGTGGCGGCCCGGTCACCGGCGCCATCCCGACGTGAGGGGGCGGTGACGCCGGTTCCGGGTGATCGCTCGCGGCGGGCGGGAAGGCAAAGACCGTCTTCCCGCTGCCATCCAGCCGCACGGCGGCACGAAAGGTACGCCCGGATTTCGCGCGCAGCCCCTCAATCGGGTCCGTAACGCCACGCGTCAGCAGGGTCTGCAGTTCTTCCGGGCTCAAGACATGTCCGGCGATGGTTTTCCATACCGTGAAGCCACAGCCCTCGCGCCAGCGGCTACAGCCGATGGCTTTATCCGTGGCGGTAATCTCGCCCTGCTGACAGATTGGGCACCGCGTGAGCGCCAGCCCGCTTAACAGGGCATCGGCTGACGCCTCCCCCGCGCCGCTTGCCGGGCGCCCGGAATGGCCGCCCCGCCGCCCGCCGGCTGTCGTGCCCTTGCCGGTCTTGGCACGGGCCGCCTCGACGTGGGCCGCGGGCATCACCGCGCCCTGACTGACCCGCGGAATCAAGGCGGTGACGAACTGACAAATGTCCTGGTAGAAGGACGCGGCATTGGCGTTACCCTGCTCAATGTCCTTGAGGCGTTGCTCCCAGGCGGCGGTCAGTTCGACACTGCGCAATTCCTCCGCCACCAACCCAATGAGCGCTCGCCCCTTCTCCGTGGCCCGCAGTTGTTTGCGCTGCCGCTCCACATAGCCGGTCCTGACCAGCTTTTCGATCGTTTCTGCGCGGGTCGCCGGGGTGCCCAGTCCGGACCCTTTCATTGCCGCGGCCAAGGCATCGTCATCCAGCGTGCGCCCGGCATTTTTCATCGCGCTGAGCAGGGAGGCATCGTCATAGGGCCGCGGGGGCTGCGTCTCTTTTTCGCGCACCTCGAGCGCGTCCACGGTGACGGTCTGTTGTTCGCGCAACGGTGGCAACGCCGTTGGCCCGGCTTCACCCCCACCCTCCGCGTCGGCCGCCGCCCCCGCGGGGGCCGACCGGCGTACCTCGGCACGTTTCCAGCCCGGGTCCAGTTCCACCGCACCCTTGGCGATGAAGGTGGCCCCGCCGATCGCCAGGGTGACCAGTGTTTCCTCGACCCGCTGAGGGGGGAGGAAGATCGCCACAAACCGGGTGGCGACCAACGCGTAAATCTGTTGCAGGGGTTCCGGGAGCTGGGCGGGCGGGGTCTTGGCCGTGGGGATGATGGCGTGATGGTCCGTCAGCTTGGTGGTATCGACGTACGCTTTGCCCAGGGTGTGACCCGCGGCGAGGCGCTGACGCGCTTCCGCCGCGCACGGATGGGACACCGCGGCCAGGATCTTCGGCAGTTGCGGGAGCATGTCCGTACCGAGATGGTGGCTTTCGGTGCGGGGATAGCTGATGAGCTTGTGCGTTTCATACAGGGCCTGGGCCAGCTCCAGGACCTTGGCGGCGGTAAACCCATACCGGCGGTTCGCCTCGCGCTGCAGGGTGGTCAGGTCATACAGGGGGGGCGGATGGTTGGTCCGCACCTTCCGCTCAACCTTGACCACGGTGCCCAGGTGCTGCGGGGCCATGGCCTGGCTGATCTCACGCTGCCGGCGTTCGGCATATTCCCGGTTATCGAGGCGGCTCTCGCCGTCCTCGACATAGGTGGCTTCAAAGCCTTCCGCCAACCGGGCCACCAGCTCGTAAAAGAAGGCCTTGGTGAAATTGGCAATGGTGGCGTCGCGCGCCACGATCAGGGCCAGCGTGGGGGTTTGGACCCGCCCGATGGTGCACAGCACCCGATTGTGGACCGTGTAGGCCCGCGTGAGGTTCATGCCCACCAGCCAATCCGCCTGGGCGCGCGCCCGGGCGGCGGCGGCGAGGGCCTCATAGTCTTGACCCGGCCGTAACCGGGCGAAACCGTCGCGGATGGCTTCGTCGGTCAGGCTTGAAATCCACAGCCGGCGCAGAGGCTTACGGCATCCGGCGTGCTCGGCAATCAGCCGGAAGATTAATTCGCCCTCCCGCCCGGCATCCGTGGCGCAGATGACCCCGCTGATGTCGCGGTCGCGCAGGAGCGCCTTGACGATCTTGAACTGGGCCGCCGTACGCGGGTCGGTGGTCAGGCGCCAGTGCTCCGGCACCATGGGCAGCTGCGCCAGGCTCCAGCGCGCCGCCCACGCGCTGCCGTAATCATCCGGCTCGGCAAAGTGCACCAGGTGACCGAGCGCCCAGGTGATGCACCAGCCATTGCCGCGCAGGCAGCCATCGCCGCGGGTACCGGCCCCCAGGACCCGGGCGATGTCACGGGCGACGCTGGGCTTTTCCGCAATCACTAATTCAGTCATGGTGTTACCTCTCGCCGCGAGCGATTTGACCGGGACGCCGCCGGGGGCCGGTGGCGCGGGTGAGCTCCCGGGGCGGCGGTGAACGGGGCTGGCCGCCGCGGCGCTCATGCCCCCAGTCACGCGCGCTTACCGTGAGCGGCGGTTCGCTAAGTCGGTAATGGTACATGAAAAGGCGTGAACACCCTATGCAGGCGGCCACTCTCTCGCGTCCCGACCCGAATATCACCGATTTTCCGCCGCCGGAATCGAGGTGGATGGCCAGCAAAGGCTACGGCTATACTGACGAATCCAGGCCCCGTCACGCGCCCCTTGGCCACGGGCGAAACGCGGCCCGATCCGCAGGACACCCGGCGTCTGTTTACCGTGGCGCAGGACCTGTCGTACCGGCTTTTGTCCTCCGCTTTGGCGCGTGTTATTCTGTTGAAAGGTTTCTCCTTACCTGCCATCGCTCGTCGGCGTTTTCCTGGCTAATCGGCCGGTCTCGATCACGATTCTGCGCCGCCTATCTCGCCGGATAAGCGGGCGGCCGTCGCCAGCGTGATGCGCGCTTTGCGGGGCGAAGCGTGGGGGCGCGTCAGGGTTGGGAGTGTTTTTCTGAGGTACTGATGGTAATCGACCTTCCCGTGGGCAGTTATCTCCTGCCCGAATCGTATTATGGTCTGGATCGTATTGAACGGGTCTCCCCTCTCGGGGCGGCGGACGAGCAATGGGCGGTGCGCTGCAATGGATTGTGCTTGTCGCGGGCCCTGGAATGGAATCGCGAGCCGGTCCCCAGCAGTAGCGCGCGGACGCCCGCGTGGTGTGGGCAGCATCGCTACGCCTCGCCGGAAGAGGCGTATCGCACCTGGCAGTGCTGGCGTGAGCGGGTGGCCGACGATGGTCGCTGAACTCCGCCCGGACGGCCCCTCGCGCGAACGGGTGGTCGCGCTGGCCGCCACCCTGCGGCGCCTGGGCGCGGATATGGAGGAGACCGCTCTGGTCCTGCAGCGCTTTCCCACGCGTCGCCGCTGGGTCACCCATGGACTGGAACTGCAGGGCGCGGCCGCCATGGTCCGCGATTGGGCGGTTGGGCTGGAGCGCGAGGACGCCCCTTGAGCGTCCGCCCCGGCGATCGCCAGGGTGAACCGGGGCGTTCGGTCCTGGGGTTGCCCGCCCGCGGCGCCGGGCGCGCACGGGCACGGCCGCGTGTCCGGGCCAGCGACCGTCCCCGCCTCACCTGAGGGCACGGTGACGGCATGAGTGTCACCGGTGATTTTTATTGCCCGTCGTGTTGCCAGTACCATCCGCTGGCGCAGCGGGGCGAAAAGCGGAATAACCAATGGCGCTGTCGCGCCTGCGTCGCGCGTTCCCGGGCCCATCGGCCGGACGTCCAGGCGCGCAAGGTCGTGCGCCGGCGCGCGCTGGAGGAAAGCGATGCGAGTTGAAACCTACCGGGTATTGTCTGAGGCCGTCGCTCTGGGGATCGCCAAGACCTGGCGCAAAACCCTGGGCAAGATTTCCTTCTCTGAGTTTCCCGACCAATTTCAGCGCCGGTTTTTGGCCAAACTCGTCCCGGTGGTGATGGTCGAAATCCTCGACTTTATCACCCTGGAAGAAACCCCGGTGAATGCCCGCAAACTCATGGCGCGGTGCGTGCTGTCGGGTTCACGCGCGGGCTGGCGGCGCGCCTTCAAGCACACCAGCACGCCCAGCCCGGAGCGAGTCCAGGAGGCGATCCATAGTGGCATCCTGCTGGAGATCCATGAGTATTTTTCTTTCGATAATGAAAGCGATGGCGAGTCGTCGCTGAACTAATCCAACCCGCTTCATTTTGACCGGAGGGCCTGACGATGACTGAAAGTGAATTGATCGCGACGCTGGCGCTGGATACCGGCCTGCCGCAGACCCGGGTGCGGGAACTCTTGCAATCCGCCAGTGAGCATATTGGCGCCGTGTTGCGCCATGGCAACGAGGTGGTGCTGCCGGGGCTGGGCAAGCTGAAGCCGGTCGTGCGGGAGGAGCGCCAGGGCCGCAATCCGCGGACGGGCGTCGCGATGGTCTTTCCGGCCCGCCACGGGGTGAAATTCCTGCCCGGCAAAAAGCTGCGGGAGCGGCTGAACCCCCCGGCGTAAGCCGTGCCCGGCGGCGGGCCACGGCCGGCACGCCCGGCGCCTGGCCGCGACCGGGTGGCCCCTCGTCGCGGGATCCGCCCCCCCGGGTCCCGCGTCCCTCGACCCGATTGGCGCGCGTAGCCCCGGCTTCCGCCGTGGGGCGCCTCCGCGCTTGGCTACCAGGCACTGCGCAGGATTTTTTTGATGTCAATCACCCATAAACCGCTGCTTGGCCCCTGTGATTCCTACCAGTTGGAGCCATTCGCCTACGAATGGGCCTGGACCATGGCCCGCGCCCAGGAAAACAATAACTGGGCGCCTGAGGAAATCGCGGTCGGGCCGGATGTGGCCGATTACAAGGATTTGGCGCTGGACCCGCGCCATCAGCATTTGTTTGAAGCGGTGATGGCCCAGCTCACTACCTTTGACATCGAGCGCGGCGACGACGCGGCGGAGACCTTCCTCTCCGTCTTCCAGCCCGCCGAGATCCGTCATTTCTTCAAGCGCCTGGTATGGGAGGAAGGGCTGCATACCCGCAGCTACCGCTACGTCATCGAAAACCTAGGGATACCCCTGACCATCTACGACACCTGGAAGGTGGTGCCGGCGATGAAGGCGCGGGTGG
>CALMNY010000250.1 GCA_937872125.1 uncultured Candidatus Competibacteraceae bacterium
GCCAAGGACATGGCGGAGGAAGCCGAAGTCTTGCAGGACTACAGTCGCAAATCCAGCACGGGCGCGACCCTGGGCGATATTTTCAAGGAACAGATGAGCGCACAGGACGATTGACTTGAATGCGGGCGGCGCGGCGCTACTCCGCCGCGACCGCCGTTCACGGAGCACAGTTCATGACAAAATCGGAATTGATCGAGATTCTGGCGCGCAAACGCAGCGATATTCCCTACAAGGATGTAGAGCAGGCCGTCAAGACGCTGCTGGAACAGATGAGCGATTCGCTGGCCCATGGCGAGCGGATCGAAATCCGTGGTTTTGGCAGTTTTTCACTCCACTTCCGGCCGCCGCGCGTGGGCCGCAATCCCAAAACCGGTGATGCCGTTACGCTGGCGGGCAAGTACGTCCCGCACTTCAAGCCAGGGAAGGAATTGCGCGAACGGGTTAATGACCGCGGTTTTGAAGGTGGTGATCCGTTGTTGTAATTATCCTTTCAATCCGGCAGGCTATCGGCTGTCATCCGCCCTTCAAAAACCCACAAGCATGAAGTGGGTTTTTTGTTGAGGTGCGCGAAACCCGGCTCTACCGTGAGTAGCGGATCGCGGTTCGAGCCGAACCGAGTTCAGGCCTTAGTTTAGCGGGGGAAACCGATGTTCTGGATTAAAGTCATTTTGATTACCATCGTCTTGCTGGTCGTGTTGTTGCTGGGCGTGGAATTTTCGACGCTGAACGCTAATCCTGTTCAGGTTGATTACCTGCTGTACAAGTTGGAATTGCCGCTATCGCTGGTAGTGGTCGGTGCGTTTACTGCGGGCGCGGTTGTCACCGCACTGATCGGAGCCTTCATCGTGCTGCCGTTGCGCTGGCGGGCGGCCCGCTTGCAACAGGCCATTGCTGGCAAGGATCAGGAAATCAGCCTGCTGGCCAAAAAGGTAGGCCGGGATGCCCATTGACGCGCCGGTGGTGCGCCGCTAGGTCATGCTGGAGCTACTCTGGTTGCTGCTGCCGGTTGCCGCGGCCTCAGGCTGGTGGGTGGCCCGGCGCGAGTATACCGGGCGGCGCCGTCGCACGACGGTTCGTAATGCCGAATACTTCAAGGGGTTGAATTATCTGATCGAAGACAAGCCCGATCAGGCCATCGAGGTCTTTACCCGCATGGCCGGCGTGGACCGGAATACCGCCGAGATTCATCTGGCGCTGGGCAATTTGTTCCGACGCCGGGGCGAGGTGGATCGGGCGATCCATGTTCATGCCAATCTGATCACCCGCTCCTCACTCACTGCGGAGCAGCGCCGCCGGGCGATGCTCGAACTGGGCGAGGATTATTTGCGGGCCGGTCTGTTTGACCGGGCTGAGGAGCTGTTTCGGGAACTGGTGGAACAACCTGATCATACGCAGGTGGCCTTGGCGCGGCTCATCCATATTTTCCAGCAGGAAAAGGATTGGCGTCAGGCGATTACCCATTGCGACCGCCTGAAGGAGATCGGCGGCGAATCCAAACAGCGGGAGACTGCGCACTTCTGCTGTGAACTGGCCGAGGAAGCCGCCGCCGGCGGCCAGGACGAGGAGGCCCGAAGCTGGTTGCGCGAGGCGTTGACGCGCGATCCGGACTGCGCGCGGGCCAATCTGTTATTAGGCCGGCTGGCGATGCGGGCCGGCGATTATCGGGCGGCCATTGTCGCGTTCCAGGCTGTTGAGCGACAGGATCGGGGGTATTTCCCGGAGGTGATCAAGCCCCTGAGTTCCTGTTATGACGCCCTGGGCCAACTGGATCAGTGGGGCGCATATTTACGGGAGGTTCAGCAACGGGATCACGGCGGGCGCATTACCGATGCCCTGGTGGATTGGCTCTTGCGGCAGGAGGGCGAAGAGGCGGCGTTCCGGTTTCTCGAACGCGAACTCCAGGAGTACCCGACCCTGCTCGGGCTGCGGCGGTTGGTTGAAATCCAGTTGGGGCGGGGGATGGGAGCGGGGTATGCCGACTTGCACGTCTTGCACTGCGTCAGTGCCCAAATGCTGAACAGCGCCGCCCGCTACCGGTGCGCTAACTGTGGTTTTATCGTCAAATCGCTGCCCTGGTGTTGTCCCAGTTGCCAGCAGTGGAATACCATCAAGCCGATGCCTGACCTGGTCATGAAGACCAGCGGCTAACGCCCGTTCTAAAAAAAAGCGGTCACCCGGGTTGCATTTCCACAATTTTGTTCTATTTTTTCCATGCCGGCTGTTTGTTGCCGACCGACAAAGTGATCAAGAATAAAAGGAGTGCCCAATGAAATTGTTGCATATGGTTTTTGCGGCTGCTCTGGCCGTGTTCTCCGCCATGGCTTTTGCCCAGGCTATTGACATCAACACCGCGACCGCTGAGCAGTTGGAAAAAGGCTTGAAGGGGATCGGTCCCAAAAAGGCGGCCGATATCGTCAAGTATCGGGAAGCCAACGGCCCTTTCCAGTCGGTGGATGACTTGGCTAAAGTGCCGGGCATCAAGGGCAAAACTCTTGAGAAAGTCAAGCCGATGGTAACCGTAGGTGGAGCAGAGCCGGCGGCAGCGGCTCCGGCGGCGCCCGCGATGCCGGCGGCGGTTCCGGCGGTTCCGGCGGCGCCCGCGATGCCGGCGGCGGTTCCGGCAGTGCCGGCGGCTCCGGCGGCGCCCGCGGTTCCGGCTAAACCGGCAGTTCCCGCTATGCCTGCTACTCCGACCCCCCCCGCTGCGCCCAAGTAGTAATTGTTCCCGCTTGTCTGATCCGGCGATGGATCGTGTGTTGGCCGCCCACCGGGCGGCCAACGTTTTATAATGGCGCGCGTTCCGGCAACGAACGTTGCCGCCAATTGGAATCGTGTCCATGTTTCGTCCCCTGGAGTTGTTCATCGGCCTGCGCTACACCCGCGCCAAGCGCCGCAATCATTTCATTTCCTTCATTTCCCTGACCTCGATGCTTGGCATTGCGCTGGGCATTACCGCCTTGATCACCGTGTTGTCGGTGATGAACGGGTTCCAGCAGGAATTGCGCGGGCGCATTCTGGCGATGACCGCCCACGCCACCCTCAGCCGCTGGGATGGGCTGGTGGAGGATTGGGCGGCGGTGCGCGAGCAGGCGCTGCGCCATCCCCAAGTCCAGGGCGGCGCGCCCTACATCCGGGGCGAGGCGATGCTCAACAATGCTTCGCTGGTCAGCGGTGCATTGATTCAGGGCATCCTGCCGGCAGAGGAGCAGCAGGTGTCCGACATCGGCGGCAAGATGGTTCAGGGTTCGCTGGATGATTTACGCCCTGGCCGGTTTGGCGTGGTGCTCGGCCAGGAACTGGCCAATGTGCTGGGCGTGGGGCTGGGCGACAAGGTGATAGTGATTACCCCGCAGGCCAATGTGACGCCCGCCGGCGTGCTGCCGCGCCTCAAGCGGTTCGAGGTGGTGGGTCTGTTCAAGGCCGGTATGTATGAGTACGACCGGGGGCTGGCGCTGGCGCACATCGCCGATGTGGGCAAGCTGTTCCAGTTTCCCGAGGGCGCGGTTAACGGGGTGCGGCTGCGGCTGAACGATCTGTTTCAGGCGCCGCGTCTGGTCCGTCAACTCGCCAGTCAGTTGCCGGAGGGCTATCTGGCGCGGGACTGGACCCAGGATCACGCCAGCTTCTTCCGGGCGGTGCAGATCGAGAAGACGGCGATGTTCGTGATTCTGACCCTGATCGTGGCGGTGGCGGCGTTCAACATCGTTTCGGCGTTGGTGATGGTGGTGACCGACAAGCAGGCCGACATCGCCATCCTGCGCACCCTGGGGGCGACTCCGCTCAGCGTCATGGGCATCTTCATCGTCCAGGGCATCACCATCGGGCTGGTGGGCACTCTGCTGGGACTGATTGGCGGGGTGTCGCTGGCGACCCATGTGGATGTGGTGGTGCCGTTCATCGAGCGGGCGCTCGGCATGAAGTTTCTGGCCCCGGATGTTTACCTGATCAGCGATTTGCCGTCACAGGTGCAATGGGGCGATGTCTGGACCATCGGCCTGGTGGCATTCGGTCTGGCGACGCTGGCGACGTTGTATCCGGCCTGGCGTGCGGCGCGGACCCAACCGGCGGAGGCGCTACGTTATGAATGAGGCGGCGGCGATGGCGGCGGCGGTGCTGGAATGCCGGCAACTGGCCAAGACCTTTCGGCAGGGCGATGAGCGGCTGGAGGTATTGCAGGGCGTGGATTGGCAGGTGCAGCGCGGCGAGCGGCTGGCGATCATTGGCAGCTCCGGCTCCGGCAAGAGCACGCTGCTGCATCTGTTGGGCGGGCTGGATACGCCGACCGCCGGCTCGGTGTGGGTGATGGGTCAGGAATTGAGCCGGCTGAGCGACGCCAACCGGGGCCGGCTGCGCAACCGCTGTCTGGGATTTATCTATCAGTTCCATCACCTGTTGTCGGAATTCACCGCGCTGGAAAATGTGGCGATGCCGCTGCTGATTCGTGGCACGGCGCCGGCCAAAGCCAGGGAGCAGGCGGCGGAACTACTGGGACGGGTTGGCCTGGGCCAGCGCCTGACGCACAAGCCGGGCGAGCTGTCCGGCGGCGAGCGCCAGCGGGCGGCGGTGGCGCGGGCCTTGATCACCGAACCGGCCTGCGTGCTGGCCGACGAGCCGACCGGCAATCTCGACCGGCACAGCGCCGAGCAGGTGTTTGAACTGATGCTGGAACTCAACCGCGATCTGGGGACCAGTTTTGTCGTGGTCACGCACGATCCGGGCCTGGCGGCGCGAATGGATGCCGTGTGGCGGTTGAGCGATGGAGTGCTGGCCAGGGAGTAGAGTGACTCCCTTGATGGTTAGGAGCGGCCCTGGCCATGCGCCAGCAGATCGTCGAACACCACGGCGGGCAGATTTGGGTAGAGTCGGAACTCGGTAAGGGCAGCGTCTTCCGCTTCACGCTGCCGTTCACCCACGCCGCCTGCGCGCCGTATTCCCTCAAATCTTGCCCGCCTGCTGGGCAATAAAGGCAGTTTTGGCCGACAGTTCCAGCGAACAGGTCCATTTGTAGGCCAGATTGAGGCTGTCGGCGCAGGCGTAGACGCCATGACCGCGCACTACGGCGATGGGATAGTCGGCCAGGATTTCGGCGACCAGGCGCGGCGAGCGGGTGGCGTACTGATCGTAGGGAATGGTCAGCACCGGCACCCGGCTGAAATACAACTGCCCCTCGAAATCCGCCGGGAAAAATTCCTCGTTGTCCATGGTCATCGCCACCGAGTAGGGACCGTGGCTGTGCAGCAGGGCGCGGGCTTCGGGGTTGGCCTGGTATACCGCCAAGTGCAGGCGGGCATCCATCGAAGCGCCCTTGCCGATCATGCCGTCAAGGCGGCATTCGACGAGATCGCCGCTGCTGAGCGTGTCGGCGCAACAGCCGGTGGGTGTGATCCAGAAAGCATCGCCATCCCGCACTGAGGCGTTGCCGCTGTGGGAGTCGTTGAGACCGTACTGGCGCAGCCAGTGGTAATGTCGGACCAGATCGTCTTTAAGGTTCATATTCAATTCCATCAAAAGGTTGGTCAGGCCGGGACCCGCCGGGTCAGGCCGTGTTGCCGAGCCGGTAAAGTGACCCGCTCCACGCCGGTTTTCAACGTTCCATCGGGATACAGCTCGAGCCAGCGATAGCCGGGCGGGAGATCATCCACGCACGGCTCCGGGGCGTCAGGTTTGAATTGCACCGACGTGGCGGGGGTGGCCAGCAGGCGCATGGAACCGCGCTGAGCGGCAAATTCACCGTGGATATGCCCCCAGACCAGTGCCCGGACTTGTGGATAACGTTCCAGCACCGCGAACAGCGCCGCGCCGTTGCTGACCGTCATGGTGTCGAGCCAGGCTGCGCCGATGGGCAACGGGTTGTGGTGCAGGCAGACCAACGTAGGCCGTTCGAAGTCCGTCGCCAGCACGGTATCCAGCAGCGCCAGCTCAGCCGAGGCCAGATGGCCGTCGGGTGTACCGGGGAAACTGGAATCGAGCAGCACGAACTGCCAGTGCCCGGCGACGAAGTATCGTAGCCACTGCACCATGCTGCCACGCAAGGTCCGGCTCATGATCGCCGGGAAGTCGTGATTACCCGGCAGGCAATAGACCGGCAGGGCCAGCGGTTCCAGTATGGCGATCAGACGGTCATAGGCGTCCGGTTCGTCGCCGACCAGATCGCCAGTCGCCAGAATAAAGTCAGGCGCAGGATCGCGCGCCTGGATGTGCGCCAGCACCGCGTTCAGCCCGGCGTCCACGTCGGCGCCCCACAGGCGGCTGCCAGGACTGACCTTGAGATGCAGGTCGGTAATCTGAACGATTCGGAGCGGGGCAGCGGTGGGCATGGGCAAATCCTCGGCTAGAAAAAGGAAACCAAGTAATTTAGCGGATTTTGCAGCCCGATGGCCATTGATTAACGCCGCGCGATCCGGGGGCGAAGGAACGTTAGCATCGCTCCAGGGCCGCGAGCGCCTCGTCGAAGCGCATGCCACGGATGGCGTGTTCCAGCGCCCCGGTTTTCGCCGCGCCCAGCGCGCCCACAAGGGCCGGTTTCAGTTCTTTAAAGCGGCGCAGGGCTTTGAGGTTGTAGTCACGCAAGTCCGCGCGCAGGGCTTCCAGTTGCTCGGGGGCCAGTGGCGGCGCGGCGGCGGAGGCTGGCGGCGCGGGGGCCTCGGTCAGACCTCGCCAGGGGGCGCTGGCGGCGGTGAGGGCGGCGAGTTGGCGGTCCAGCGATTCCAATCCGGTTTCCACATCCATCTCACCTCGCCGAATTGCCTCTTCCAGCGCCCCAGCCGTCGCCATCAACTCCAGCGCACCGAGGTTGCCGGCGTTGCCGCGCAGCGTGTGAATGCGGCGGGCGGCGGTTTCCCGGTCGCTCTGGACCAGATCGCGGCGAGTTTGCGCGGCGGCGGCCCCGAATTCAGTGAGGAATCCGTCCAGCAGGCGCAGAAAGAAAGCCCGGTCGCCGTCGAGGGTCTGAGCGGCCTGGCCCCGGTCAATGCCGGGGATGGCCGGGAAGTCGTCGGGCAACCTTTCCCCCCGCCCCCCAACCCCCGCCCACGGCGGGGAGGGGGAGCCGCCAACTCCCTCCCCCCTCGTGGGGGAGGGCTGGGGTGGGGGGGACGGAAGCGCCACTGAATGAGGTTTCACCCACTGCAACAGCATCGCCGTCATCTGCTCCAAATCCAGCGGCTTGGCCAGCACGTCATTCGCGCCGGCCTCCCGCGCCGCCGCCTGCTGTTCGGGCAGCACCCCGGCGGTAAAGGCGATAATGGGCAACGCCGTCAGACCCAGGTCACGGCGAATCAACCGGGTCGCGGTCAGGCCATCCATGACCGGCATCTGCACATCCATCAGCACTACGTCGAACGCGGCGAGTCGGGCCTTCAGGCATTCAATCGCTTGTTGCCCATCGGCGGCCAACATCGCCGTTGCGCCTTCCAGCCCCAGCGCCCGCTCCACCACATCCCGGTTCATCGCGCTGTCGTCCACCACCAGCACCCGCACCCCGCTCAGGCGCGGCCCGGCGGGTAGCGCCGGTTTCGGCGCCGCTTGCGTTGTGACTGCGCCTTGAACCGCGCGCGCAAAGGGCAGTTCAACCCAGAAGGTACTGCCCTGGCCGACCTGACTTTCGGCCCCGATCTCCCCGCCCATCAGCGCCACCAGCCGCTTGCAGATCGCCAACCCCAGCCCGGTGCCGCCAAATCGTCGGGTGATTCCGGCTTCAGCCTGAGTGAAGGGGGTGAACAGATGGTCCAGGGCTTCCGGTGCAATGCCAATGCCAGTGTCCCGCACGGTAAAGCGCACCCGGACGACCGTTTCGTTGCGCTCCAGCAGGTGAACAGCGATGGTGACCTCCCCACGCTCGGTGAACTTGAGGGCGTTGCTGGCCAGATTGACCAGTACTTGCTCCAGCCGCAAGCCGTCGCCCAGGAGCGGACCTACCGGTTCGGTGGGGGCGGCGATGCAGAATGTGAGTCCCTTGGTCTGGGCAGTTTGCTCCATCAGGCTCCCGATCCGGGCGAGCAGTCCGGCCAGGTCGAAGGGCCGGGATTCCAGGCGCAACTGGCCGGCTTCGATCTTGGAGAAATCCAGAATATCGTTGAGGATGACCAGCAGCGACCGGCCCGCCGCCTGAATCCGCTCCAACATATCGTGCTGGTTAGCGGTTAGCGGTTCCCGGCCCAACACCTGGGCCAGTCCCAGCACCGCATTCATCGGCGTGCGGATTTCATGGCTCATGTGCGCCAGAAACTCGCTCTTGGCCGCGCTGGCGGTTTCGGCAGCCCCCTTGGCGGCCCGTAACGCCGCCTCCAATTCGTGTTGCTGCGTGATGTCGCGATTGACGCCGACCATCCGCCAGGGCTGGCCGTTGGCGTCGCGTTCAACCACCGCGGCCATGTGGATGTAGCGGACCCGGCCGCTCGGCAAGAGCAGGCGGAAGTCATCTTCATGGGGCGCGTTATTATGGAGGGGCGCGGCCAAGGCGGACTCAGCGCGTTCCCGGTCGTCGGGATGCACGCGCGATTTCCAGAACTCGTAGCAGAGACCGGTCCGGTTCATCTCCTCCGGCGCTTCGTACCAGGCGCACAACCGGTCGTCCCATTCCAGCTTGCCGCTGGCGAATTCCCAGCTCCAGATGCCGATGTCGGCGGCGTCGGTGGCGACCTGGAGCAGGCGCAGGGTTTCCTGGACCTGGGCCTCGGCCTGTACTCGTTCGCTGATGTCCTGGATGAAGCCGTACAGAAACCGCTCGCCACTGAAGGGATCGGTTTGTTCGCTAAAGCAGAGGAGCGCATCGAAGACGCTGCCATCCCGGCGCCGGTAGCGGTTTTGAAAGGTCCGAAACTGTCCTTCGTGCTGCTCTACTTCTTCGACCAGCAGTGGCCGACGGCTGGGGTCGGCATAAGTCGCCTCGGCAACGGAGGTGCGGTTGATGGTTTCTATCGTTTGCGCGGGCGAATCGAACCCGAGCATGGCGGCCAGGGCGGGATTCACGAAGACATACTGACCCTTCGGGGTGGACTGGAACATGCCGATAGGCACATTCTCAAAGAGCCGGTGCAGGTGGTGGGCGCTGTCGCGCACCTGCTGCTCGGCCCGCTTGCGCTCGGTGATGTCCTGATGGGTGCCGGCCATCCGCACCGCCCGACCCTCGCTGTTGCGGCTGACGATCCGCGCCCGATCCAGAATCCAGCGGTAGCTGCCGTCACGCGCCCGCATCCGGTATTCGACTTCGTGCAGCGGCGTCTGGCCCGCCAGGTGCGCATCAATGGATTGCCACGCCCGCTCCCGGTCATCGGGGTGGATGAGTTCGAGCCAGCCGCCGGCCGTGGCGTCATCAGCCTCCTGGCGGGTATAGCCGAGCATCCCGGCCCAGTAGTCGTTGCGCCGGACCTCGCCGGTCTCGATGTTCCAGTCCCAGGTTCCCAGCCGACTTCCATCTACGACGAAATTCAGACTTTCTTCGCGCTCCAGGATCGCCGCAGTGGCGGCCCGGACCTCGGCGGTACGCTCTTCGACCCGCCGTTCCAGGGTTTCATTGAGTTCTCTTAATGCCGTTTGCTCCTGGTGCAACTTGATTTCCGCCCGTTGGAGCGCCTGTTTTTCTTGCTGTAGCTGGGCTTTGGAGTTCCTCAACTCGGACTCAATCCGTTGTCTGATCACGATTTCTCGCGCCAGCCGGCGGTTCCAGTAGAAGATGGCCAGCACGATCAGCATCGCGGCCACCAGAATTTGCCAGACCAGCGTGTAGTCCGGTTGCAGCCTCATCTCGACGCCAATCCATTTCTGGAGGATGGTTTGGCGCTCTTCATCCGTCATCGCGGCCAGGCCTTTGTTGATCAGCCCGGCCAGCTCGGGCCAGTCCTTGCGGACTGCCATGGCCTGGGTATTGATGCCGTAGGGCGTGGGCGCGGCGACTACAAGATTGCTGAGGCGATGTTCCTTGACCAGAAAATTGCTGACGGTCAAATTGCCCACATAGCCATCCGCCTGGCCGGTGGCGACCGCCATGAGCGCATCCACCGGCGTTATCATTTCGAGGATGCGAATCCTTGGGAAGTCCTGCTTGAGCTTTTGGGTGACCAAAAAGCCCTTTTCCGCGGCGATGGTTTTGCCGGCGAGGCTTTCCAGGCCGATGATGTAGGGGCTATCCTGGCGCGCATAGAGGACCCAGGGCGCGGTCAGATAATCATTCGTAATGGCGAACTGCTGTTCCCGTTCCGGCGTGCGCGTAAAGGTAGGCAACAGATCGTAGTGCTGATGCGCGCCGCCGACATCGGCGACTGCGATGTCAAAACTGGTGGTGGCAGGGATAAACTCAACCTTGAAACCGAACCGCTTGGCGACGTAGTTGAGATAATCAACCGCCAGGCCCGCCGGTTCGGGCGTCGTGAGCATGTAGGGCGGATAGTCGCCGAGTCGGGCACGCACCGTCGGGTTGCTGGCCAGCCAGGCGCGCTCCTGGGCCGTCAACGGCAGCATTGCAGGATCTGGCCCCTGCGCTATCGCCAGGCGCAGCAGCGATAGCGCCAGCACCAGCACAGTCACGGGTAGAATCTTCAAGCAAAACCTCTCTTTCCTGGGTTCAGGCGCCCCCGCTATCCGAGGTGGTATTGCAAAACAGCAATTCTCATTTTGCAATCGCACCCGGCTCCCACGCTCTGGCGTCACGGCCATTTCTGGGCAGCCAGGTGGTGGACGGCCTGCTGATCGCGCAAAACTACAATCGGGATGATCCGTCGCCCCGGTTCCAGGAATTCAGCGAAGCCTATTTCAAGCGGCTCCGGGCTACAGCGCGGTATCGGCCTACGACGCGGCTACGGTGGTGTTGACGGCGCTGAAAAACCGGCAGCCGGGCGAGACACCCGATTACCCACAAATCCCCCTCCCCCCTGGCGGGGGAGGGCCGGGGCGGGGGGGGTAAAAACCCGCAGCAGGTTCAAAATCGAGATAAAACGCTCAAAATTCCGTTCATCTTCACCGCTATAACCCCCCCACCCTAACCCTCCCCCGCCAGGGGGGAGGGAACGTTTGCTTATTA
>CALMNY010000251.1 GCA_937872125.1 uncultured Candidatus Competibacteraceae bacterium
GTTTGAACCTGGCCGCTGCCCCCCTTAACTGATGAACTGCAGAGGTGTCCCATGGCGCAGACGTATCCAGAATTCTTCGACCCGACCCCATTGCTGGGCGACATCATTGACCTGACCAGTCAGGCGCAGGCGACCAGCATCGAGATCATGATGAACAACTGGGAGGGAGGGCTGGATTTCTTCGCCAGCCTGATCAAGCGGGCCGAAGAGATAACCACTCGCGCCATGTCTTGCTGAGGCGCAGGGTGGATTGAGGTTGTTGAGCTTAAAACGTGCGCACGGAAATGGAACTGTGGCTTTTAGCACCCATGGAAAGCGCGGCGGTTCAGGGCAGGAACAGCCGGGCCGCCGCTTCCGGGTTGCTGGCGAAGTACAAATGCAGATACGAGGCGGTGAGCCGCCCGACCCGATAGACCGCCTCTCCCGGCTGACCAGCGCGCTGACGCCGACCCAGCGTCAGGGGCGCCAGGGAAGTTTCCAGCCGGGAATGATGGAAAGTATGTCCGCGTAGTTCCCCCTCTGGCAGTATCACCGATTGCATTCCCAGTCCCACCAGTTTTGCTTGCAACGCCGCGTGGCCCGGCAGCAGGCCCAGCATCGGCGCGCGATGACCTTCTTTGTCCGCCAGCGATTCCAGCGTGTACAGCAGGCCACCGCATTCGGCGTAAAGGGGTTTGCCGGCCTGATGATGGCGGCGCAACGCCGCCCGCAGGGCGTGATTGCCTGCCAGCGCTTCCAGGTGCAGTTCGGGATAGCCGCCAGGCAGATAAACCGCATCCACCGCCGGCAGTTCGGTATCGGTCAACGGTGAAAAGAACGCCAGTTCCGCACCCAGCGCCCGCAAAGCGTCCAGGTTGGCTGGATACAGGAAGGTGAATGCGGTATCGCGGGCGATGCCGATGCGAACCCCTCGCAGCAACGGCGGCGGCGGTTCCACATTCAACGCCGGGAAAGACACCGGCGGTGGCAATTCAGCCAGCCCGGTCGTGGCGATCAGCGCCGCAGCGCGTTCCAGCCGCGTTTCCAGATCAGCGATTTCAGCAGCCTGCACCAGACCGAGGTGGCGGTCGGGCAGGGTGATTTCCCCGTCGCGCGGCAGCCAGCCGAAATAGTGCAGGTCCGGCGGCAGACTCTCAGCCAGCAATTCCGCGTGGCCCGGCCCGGCGACCCGGTTGGCCAGCACCCCGGCGAAGGGTAGCCCCGGCCGATAATGCGCCAGCCCGTAAGCGACCGCGCCGAAGGTTTGCGCCATGGCATGAGCGTTGATCAGCGCCAGCACCGGCACGCCGAACCGGTTGGCCAGATCGGCGCTCGATGGCGTCCCGTCGAACAGGCCCATGACGCCTTCGATCAGAATCAGATCCGCTTCCCGCGCCGCCTGATACAGCAACGCCTTGCACTCACGTTCGCCGACCATCCACAGATCGAGTTGATAAACCGGCTGGCCGGACGCCTGCTCCAGAATCATTGGGTCGAGAAAGTCCGGCCCGGTTTTGAGCACGCGCACGGTGCGGCCCTGGTTACGGTGATAGCGCGCCAGACCGGCGACGACGGTGGTCTTGCCCTGACCGGAGGCCGGGGCGCTGAGCAGCAAAGCGGGGCAGGCGATGGACATCGCAATTTAGTCAGTTGATGTGTTGGCTGAGGAAATAATCGGCCAGTGCAAGCGCGCCGAAGGAGAAAGAGAATGCTGAGTGGATTGCCGGTCTGATTTGGGATTGAGGAGATCGTTGAAGTAGCGATACTGATTTTTTCCGCGCTGTTTGGCCTGGTACATGGCCAGGTCTGCGTAATGGATCAGATTTTCCGCATCGGTTCCATCGGTCGGCGCGATAGCGACGCCAATACTGGCGCTGATCGTAACCGTGTGCGCTTCGATTGAAAAAGTCTGGGCCAGGGCACTGAGTATCCGGTGCGCAATCTGGTCGGCATGGTGAGTATGAGATAGGTCGTTCAGTTCAATGGCGAATTCGTCGCCACCCAACCGGGCTGCCATATCCTGAGGGCGGATCGTTTGGTTCAGACGTTGGGAGACTTCACGCAACAATTGGTCGCCCGCCTCGTGGCCCAGGGTATCGTTGACCTGTTTGAAACCATCGAGATCAATAAAGAGCACAGCGAGCAGATGATCGGGACGACGCGCCAGATGGGCGAGGCTACGTTCCAGATATTGCTTGAACATCAAACGATTGGGCAGGCCAGTCAAATTGTCGTGATAAGCCAGAGTGGTGAGTTGCTGGTGAAAGCGTTCGAGGTTGAGCGCCATTTCCCGCAACGAACGGGCCAGATCGCCCAATTCGTCCGGGCTGGAAAGGGCGGGTGTCGCTGCAAAATTCTGGTCGCCAATCGCGCCCGCCGCCGCGCGCAATTGCTGGATCGGGCGCACCAGCAAATAATGCAACGCGATCAGGAGGAGCAGCGCGGCAAACAGGCCGCTGACCAGGGCGATGCCGATGACCGTACCCCCGAGCTGGCGCCGGATGGCGGCCAAGTCGCGTTCGGGGCGGCTGATCAGCAGGTACAGCTTGTCAGCCGCGGTATCCAGAAGCAGCAGGGTAGGCTCGCCACGATAGTTCAGCACAACCGCAGATTCTGGCGTGGCGGCGTTGCTTTGGCGCAACCGCGCCAACAAATCTTCAGGTACGGGTTCCTGACCGTGCGGAGAGTCTGCCGACGCCAGTAGCGCGCTACCCTGCGTGTCAGTGAGCATAACTCCGAGTTGGGAAGCGTTTTTAATACTGGTGATCTGTTGCCGCAGCGTTTCCAGTCGGCAGGTGATGATCAGGTAGCCCCGCAGGCGGGCGGGACCACTGGTTAGCGTCGCGTCGAGCTCCGACAACCAGACCGGTTTGGCGACGCGCATCACCATCTCGCTGGTGTCGGGCGAAAGGAGAAACGCAACATCCACTTTGTCCTGATGGGACGCCAGGCGCTGGAAATAGGGGGTGTCCCCTTCTTCCTCGGTCGCGTTGGGCGCATCGCCTAGAGTGGCGCGCGTATCCTCATAGCCATTCGGCAGCAGGAACAGAATTTCGTAATAATCCGGATAGACCGTCTGATAATTGGCGAACAGATTGAGCAGAGCCGGTTGCAACAGGGTATAGCGCTGGCGTTCATTTTCAGTGAGCGCATATTGTTGAACCAGAGTGGAATGGGACAGCAGTTCGACATTGGCGATAGCGGTTTGAACCGTGGCTTGCAATCCCAGGCGCAACTGCGCGGCTGCGGTGATCATTTCGCGGGTGCTGGCGGCGTAGGCGGCGTCGGCCAGCCACTGGTAGCAAATCCAGCCCAGCCCCAGCACCGGCAGGATCACCAGCGGCAAAACGAGCGAAATCAGCTTGGGACGCAGGCGCATGGTTGTTCAAGGGTGGTGAACCGGAACAGACTCAAACCGGATTCCGGATTATTGTTGCCCCCAAGGGCGGTTGATCGGCTCGCCAACGACGCGCCGGTACAGTTGATTGAGCTGTTTCAGGACGCGCGGCGGCAATTCCTGGGGGATTTCACTGCGGTTCAGCAGGTCCGGTTTGGGATAGATATCCGGGTCTTGATGGAACGCGGGCGGCAGCAGCGGCTCGGCGGCGCGATTGGCCGTGGGATAGTAGGCGAATTTCGCCAGTTGGGCGGCGCGGGCCGGTTCGTTCATGAAATTAATGAAGGCGTGCGCCAGTTCCTTTTGGAGCGATTTGGCGAGTACAGTGAAATAATCTACCGTGATCAGCGTACCCTCGCGTGGGGTTACAAAGCGGATGTGGGGATGAAACTCGCGCAGCTTCAGCGCGTCGCCGTTGTAGAGCAGGGCCATGGTGATCTGACCGGAGACCATTTCCGAATTGGGGCCGATATCCAGGGCGCCATATTGCTTGACGAAGGGCCGCTGATTTTTGAGCAGTTGTTCGGCGGCGGCCAGTTCGGTGGGATTGATGCTGTTGGCGGAATAGCCCAGTGCTTTCAGGGCGACCGCCAGGCTGTAACGAATGGTTTCCATCATCAACACATGGCCGCGTTGTTCGACCGGGGGCTGGAACAGCGGTTTCCAGGAAGCCTCCAGCGGGCCGTGCAGCAGGTCCTCGCGGTAGGCGATCCCCAGCGTCCCCCAGAGAAACGGCACGCCATAGGTATCCGCGCTGGGAAAGGCGTTTCGCCATCGGGGATCAATGTGTTGCAGATTGGGCAGCCTGTCGGTCTCCAAAGGCGCCAGCCAACCGTGCTGGCCGTAGCTTTGCAAGTTATGGCCGCCGATGAGCGCCACATCATAGCCTTTGCCATCCGAAGCAATGAGCATATCGGTGCGCTTGTCCTCGGTTTCAAAGTAGACTTGCCGCACCTTAATCTTGAAAGCCGTCTCGAACTCAGTGATCGCTACTGGATCAATGAAATTGTCCGCCCAGTTCAGGAACACCAACTCGCCAGGTTTGGCATAAAGCCCGAACGGTAACCCCAGCGCTGCTGCCAGAAGTAACCATTTCAGGCACTTGTTTATTAAATGCGCCATGATGAATGCTTCTCCCCGGCTTGGCGATCCGTTTAGATTAGCAAAATAAATGCCAACTATTTTCATCGCTATTAAAGTATCATAACAAAACTGCAACAAAACTCAAAAATCCAGCAATTATTGTAGGCGCCAAGACAGGCGATCTGGTTTTCTTCCTCAAGATGCGTCCCGAAACTTCTGAAATTCAACGCCCGCTACGGTATGGCTATACCACCGGCGCCTGCGCCACTGCGGCCAGTCTGGCGGCGGCGTGGCGGCTATTGGTCGGGGATGATCTGGATCAGGTGGAAATCACGCTGCCGCGCGGTCAGCAGCCCGTATTTCGGCTGGAATACTGTCGGCTGACAGCGATGGGGGCGGAGGCGGCGACGATCAAGGATGCCGGCGATGATCCTGACGTGACGCATGGGGCGTTGATTTCCGCCCAGGTAGCCTTGAGCACAGCGCCCGGCGTGCGTTTCCATGCCGGGCCAGGCGTGGGGACGGTAACGCGGCCCGGTTTACCTATTCCGCCGGGCGAACCGGCCATCAATCCCACGCCGCGCCGGATGATCGCCGAACATTTATTCGGGTTGGCGACGGCCCATAGCTATTATCATGGTTTCGAGGTGACCATCGGCGTCGAAAATGGCGCGGAACTGGCGCAAAAGACCCTGAATGGGCGCTTGGGGGTCATGGGTGGCCTGTCCATTCTTGGCACCACCGGTATCGTCCGGCCATTTTCCTGTTCCGCCTACATCGCTTCCATTCAGCAGGCGATTGATGTGGCCCGCGCCAACGGCCTGATTCATATCGTCGCCTGTACCGGCGCGGCCACCGAGCAGACCCTGCGGGCTTATTACGAGTTGCCGGATATGGCGCTGATCGAGATGGGTGATTTCGCCGGGGCGGTGCTGAAGCACTTGCGGCGGGCGCCGATTCCCCGGCTTACGCTGGCCGGCGGCTTTGGCAAGATCAGCAAGCTGGCGGCAGGCCATCTGGATTTGCACAGCCGCCGTTCCAGCGTGGATCTGGCGCTGCTGGCGGTCGAAGCGGCGGCGCTCGGTGCGGACGCCAGCTTGCAGGACGCGATGCGCACCGCCAACACCAGCCAGCAGGCGCTGGCGCTGGCCCAGGCAACGGGGTTGCCGCTGGGCCACCGGATTTGCGCCATGGCGCGCGCTCAGGCCCGCGCCATCCTGCCGCCGGAGGTGGCGGTAGAAGTGTGGGCGACCGACCGTGAAGGCCAGCCGGTCGGCCACGCCGGATTCGCCTGAGCGCGCTCGCTGGCCTTGGCATTCCACCGGGGAACAGGCATGAATGATGGCCTCAAGATAACTTATACCTATGTTTTTCAGAGCGGCGCCGCCAGGAATTTCGATATTTTCCTGGACCCGACCACGCTGCGTCTCATCACCGAACCGCCCGTTCAGCCACCCTCCTGGACGCTCCTGAAGCAAAATCAGTGCGCGAACTGTTCGCTGAACGCGCAGGACCATCCGTTCTGTCCAGTGGCGTTGAACTTCGCAGAAATCGCGGAGCACTTCGCGCACGCGGTGTCCCATGAACAGGTGCGCATTGTAGTGACGACCGAGGAGCGGACCTATTCGAAAGAGACCGCACTTCAGCAAGGTCTAAGCTCGCTCCTGGGCATTATCATGGCCACCAGCGGCTGCCCGATTTTGGAGCCGTTCAAGCCTCTGGCGCGGTTTCACCTGCCCTTTGCGACCATCACCGAGACCGCTTTCAGGATGATTTCCATCGGTCTGGTCGCTCAGTATCTGCGCCATGGCGAGGGGAAACCTTTCACGTTTGGGCTTGAGGAACTGGCGAAGATTTATGCCGAGGTGGCCATCGTGAACCGGGATTTTGTTTGGCGCCTGCGCACCGCCTCGGTGGAAGATGCGAATCTCAATGCGTTGGTGAGCCTTGATTGCTTCGCCACCCTGGTTCCCCTCATCGCCGAGGATACGCTCAACGAAATCCGGCCGTATTTCCCGCCCTTTCCGGAACCCTGACGGGAAAATGCGCATCCTGATTCTGGGTGGCATCGGTGAAGCGGTCAGGCTGACGCAAAGGCTGGCTCCGGTTCACACCGTTACCTATAGCGTGGCCGGCAAGGGTCGAGCGCTGGATTTGCCCTGTCCGACGCGGATGGGCGGTTTCGGCGGTGCGGCAGGTCTGGCGGCGTTCCTGAGCGAGAACGGCATCGAACTGCTGATTGACGCTACGCATCCCTATGCTGCGCAAATCAGCCGGAATGCGGCGCAGGCGGCGCAGGCGACCAGCATTCCGCTCTGGGCCTGCCGGCGTCCGGCCTGGCGACCGCAACCCGGCGACGATTGGCGCGGCGTGGCTGACTGGGCGGGAATCGTGGCGGCGCTGCGGGATTTTCGCCGACCGTTCTTCACCATGGGCCTGGAACCCCTGCGCCATGCGGCGGAAATCCCGCTGGAGCAGCATTGGCTGGTGCGCTGTCTGGCGGCCGAACCGCTGGCTACGCCACGGTTGACCTTGTTGTGCGCGGCGGGTCCCTTTGCGCTGGAGCAGGAACTGGTGTTGCTGCGGGAAAGCCGGGTTGACGTTCTGGTGGCCAAGAACAGCGGCGGTGACGCGGTCGCAGCCAAGCTGGCGGCGGCGCGGCAACTTCACGTGCCGGTCGTGATGCTGGAGCGGCCAACGTTGCCAAAGGCGGAGCGGGAGTTTGCCGAAATCGAGCGATTGGCCGTCGCAATAACGAATTATCAGTCTTTTTAGGCGATTTCCCTAAACGACCTTACCAGGCCGACCTTTGTAGGGACACGGCGCCGCCGTGTCCCTACTGGCCCCACAGGTATAATCTTTCCAGGAAATCACCTTATTCCCAAGCAGCACATCAAAGCACGAGGAGGATGAGAATGAACGTTCAGGCGCTATTTGATCAGCTTTTGCAATCAGGCCGCGAGTTAGCCAGCAAGGCTCAAACGGTGGTCGAGCAGAAACTCAATATTCCCAGCGAAGGACCGGAACGCGAAGCCGCGTTATCGAGCATGGGCAAGGGGGCAACCATTGCTGGCGTCGCGGCGCTGCTGCTGGGCACCAGCGCCGGGCGGGGTTTGACCGGCGTGGCGGTGAAGGTGGGCAGCCTGGGGGCGATTGGTGGGCTGGCCTACAAGGCTTTTCAGGATTGGCAGGCCAAGCAACAGGGAACTCCGGTCACTGATCCGGGGCCGGCGGCGAATACCCTGAGCGGGCCGCACCTGGAGCAACGCAGTCTGGTCTTGCTGAGGGCCATGCTCGCTGCCGCCAAGGCGGACGGGCATATTGACGAGCAAGAGCAGAGCAGGATTGATGCTTATCTGCAAAAACTCAATCTCGATCCCGAAGCATTACATTTCGTCAAGAATGAGTTAGCCAAACCGCTGAACATCAAGGAAGTCGCTGCAGGCGCGGATTCACCTGCGGCGGCGGCGGAGATCTATCTCACTTCGTTGCTGGCGATCAACATTGATAACGATCAGGAGCGCGCCTATCTGGAAGAACTGGCTGCACAATTGAAACTACCGCCGGAACTGGTTTCGGAACTGCTAGACCAGGCCAAGGCTTGAAGCTACGGGCGGTAAGGTCTTTCGCTTGAGCGCTTGCCGCCCGGCTAACCCGCGTTTGGATGTCGCCGATACGCTGCGGCGTGTTCGGCACTGTAGAGGTAGGAGGGGGGAAACCCGTCCGGTTGAATGACGCGCCCGACCAGAATCAGCGCGGTGCGGGTGAATCCCTTGGCTTCGACTTGGGCGGCAATGTCCGCCAGCGTGCCGACCACGCCGTCCTGGTCGGGCCACGATACCCGGTGCAAGACTGCTGCCGGACAGTCTGCGCCGTAATACGGGGTTAGTTCCGCCACGATCTCCCGCAGCTTGTCCACGCTGAGATAAATTGCCAGGGTGGCCCGGTGGCGGGCCAGTTCCGGCAGACTTTCGCCCTCCGGCATCGGTGTTTTGCCCGCATGGCGGGTGAAAATGATCGTCTGGCTGATGCCCGGCAGGGTCAGTTCCCGGCGCAGCAGGGCGGCTCCGGCAAAGGCGGCGGTGACGCCCGGCACGACCTGGTAGGGAATCCCCAGTCTTTCCAGTTCCCGCATCTGTTCGCCGATAGCACCGTACAACGCCGGATCGCCGGTATGCACCCGCGCCACGTCCAAACCGTGTTCATGCGCGGCGCGGATGCGGGCGATGATCTCTTCGAGGCTCAGATCGGCGGTGTTGACGATCTCCGCCTTCGGATTGGCGGCCAGCACGACTTCCTTCGGCACCAGTGAACCCGCATAGAGCACCAGCGGGCATTCGCGGATCAGGCGCTGACCCTTGACGGTGATCAGTTCGGGATCGCCGGGACCGGCGCCGATGAAGTAGACAGTCATTCAAATTTCCCGTGATCCAGGTTTTCCAGCAGTGCCGGCGTGACGTCGTCGAAACGGAGGATGCGCTTGCCCTGGTGATCCTTGCGAAACTCCTCGGCTTCAGCCTGAGTCTTGAGCGGCACGAGTTCATGGCCCATCGGTCCCAGCGTGTCGGAGCCAATCACGTACCAGGCGGCGCGGGCGTCCATCCGGGTCACGCCGTAATACTCGGTGACGCCGATGGCGGTGATGTCGTCCTTGGCATGGCCGGGTGCGTACTTGGGCAGATTCAGCAGGTATTTGAACAGGTCCTTGGCCCCGTCGAAGTGGTGAGCATGGCCGTCTTTGTAGAGCGCCGTCGCCACCCAGTCGGGATAGAGGCTGACGAACATCCCACAGACCGGGCAAGTATCCTTGGGGCCGGGGTTAGGGAATGGCGAACTGTCCGCCGCGAGAAGAGGCCAACTCAGGGTCGTCGCGCCAGCGGCGCCCATCGCAGTGAGAAAACGCAGAAATTGACGGCGTTCGGTTTGGGGGAGATCGCTCATGGAGTCCATGGTCTGATGTAGGGTTGGGAGGGTCACAATTTTAGAGCGGGAACGCGCAAAAGGGCTTGACGATGCTCAAAGCAGGCTGGCTATGGCCCGCTCGAAGACCTGGGGCGTGGATTCGCCGACGATCCGGGCGCGAATAACGCCCTGCCGGTCCACGATGAACGTCATCGGCAGACCCATCACCCGATAGCTGCGCATGATCTCGCCTTGCTGATCCAGTAGCACATCGTAGGAGACGCCCAGTTCCTGGATGAACTTTCTGACTGTTTCCGGCGGTTGCATCACGTTGACCGCGAGAATGACCAGCCCCCGGTCGCGGTGCTGGCGATAGACCGGCTCCAGCGCCGTCATCTCGCTGCGGCAGAAGGGGCACCAGTCGGCCCAGAACCGGATGGCGACCACCTGGCCGCGATAGTCATCGGGAAAGCGGGCGCTGGGGCCGTCCAGCCGTTCCAGCGCAAAGGCGGGGGCGGGGGCGTTGAGCTTAATGGTGGGCAATTCCTGTTCGCAACCGGCCAGCAGGGCGAACAGGAGCAGAGCGAAAAAGAGTCGAAAGCAGTTCATGGTCAAGGGACAGTTTGATTAGGCAGGAATAATGAACGGTAACCCGGGTCTCAAACCCGATGATCTATCAGGTCATGCGCTGGTCTGCTTCGTAACCTTTGCACGCCAGCCTGACGATTTTCGGAATGGGCCGCGCGCCTGATGAATAGCGGCTCACGGTGTGATGAGTCAATCCAAGGATGGCGGCGGCGGTAGACAAAGAAAGACCGTTGCGTTCCATCCAGGCGTGAAAGGCCTCGCGCGGCATGGTTCGTCCGGACTGTTCATTGGCCAACAGTTCCAGCGTGGTTCCGGCAATGGACAGCGGCCCCTCCTGATCCCAGGTGAGGCTCCATCCCCATTCACCAACCATGACCTGAGCGAATCTCGCGCTATCCATGGCGAGCGGCGCCAGCACGGGATGGGTGTTGATGAAATCCGTCAGATCAATGCGCGTGGTCGTTCCATTGTCCCAGGCGACGTCAACGGTGAGCGTATCCGGCGCTGCGCGGGCGGCAAGGATTTTGAGCATAGCGTCTCTCATAACCTATCCTTTCGGAGGGTTCAGCCTATTCCACTCGATTTCGATACGAGCACGATTTTGCAAGGCCCACTCGATGGCTTTCGCCAGCATCTTGCGCGGTGCATTGCCACGCATCTCGGCCAGAGTAGCGATTTCAACCAGCGATTTTCCATCGGGGGTTTCGACATGAAAATGCGGCGGATTATGATCGGCGTAGATCGAAATTTTCAGGTTACCGTCGCGGTGAAGGGTAATCATGTGATCACGGCGCGGTTTCAGCCCAGTAAAATCAGATTCGACCGCAGCACCAGCCAGGTCGCCAGCACGTAAAACAGCCCGAAACCGATAAGGGCCAGACCCGTCAACCGCCGAACCTCGCCAGGAATCACCGCTTGCAGGCTGGCGACGCGACGGAACGGCGCGATGACTCCGGCGCTCAATCCCATGGCAGCGGCGGCGAACAGCGGCAGGTACAGCGCATAACCGACGTAGTCGTAGCCGACCTTGAGCAGACAGAACGGGCAGTGGTGGTTGGGGTTCTCATACACGTACAGCGATAGAAAAGCGATGATGGCGGCAACGGCGACGGCGAAGCCCAGCAGGCTGAACGTGGCGAACAGTGGTCCGATCCGTAGCCAGCGCAGGAACAGCAATCCCGCGATCAGAATCAACCCCGCCATCCCATAAAACAGCACCAGCGTCGGCCATGGCGGTAGCCCCGCCAGTTCCGCCGCTACGCCCTTGCTGTCTGAACTGAACAGCGAACCGCAGCAGGACGTAATCACCTCTGGCGTCAGGCCCAGGAAATAGGCGGTCTGCACCGCGCCTTCGGCCACAGTCAGCGGCGCGATGGCCAGCAGCAAGCCGTATTTCACCCGCACCAGCGGATAGTCGTAGCCCCGGTTGTCCACCCGGTTCAGCAGCAGCCACAGCGCCGCCAGAAAAAACACCGCGATTTTCAGCAGCAGGGTCGGGAAACCGAAACCATTGACGTTCAGCACCCCGGTAGCGCACATCGCGCCGACGAACTGGCTGGACAGGCTTTCGGCGGTGTGGACGAACAGCAGCAGCGATAACAACTCCGCGCCCAGCGCGAAGCCGAGCAGCGTGGAAATCAGATAGGTCTGGCGTTCCAGCCGCAGTTGTAATTCGCTGCCACTGTGGATGTCCCAGCGGTGCAGAATCCGCCAGGCGAAACCGCTGGCCAGCAGCACCGCGCCGGTGACGCTCAGAGCGATCCCTTGCAGGGCGACGATGGCGGGGGTGATCAGCATCGGCGGTCTCCGGCGATTTGGCCATCATGCACTTCGACGATCCGGTTGACGTGGGCGGCCTCGAACACCAGCGGGTCGTGGCTGCTGATGAAGACCGTCCGGCCCTGCGCCGCCAGTTCGCCGAGCAGGGCCAGCACTTCTTGAGACAGGGCGCTGTCGAGATTGGCGGTCGGTTCGTCGGCGATCAGCACCGCCGGGTCGTTGATCAGGGCGCGGGCCAGCGCGGTGCGTTGCGCTTCGCCGCCGGACAGCCATTCGACTTTGCTGGTCGCCTTGGCCGCCAAGCCAAACCGGTCCAGCAGCGCGTGGGCGGAATCCACCAGCGCGCGATGGGGCCGGCCCAGCGGATAGGCCGGCAGCATCACGTTTTCCAGCACGGTCAGGCCGCGAATCAGGTTGAACTGCTGGAACACGAACCCGAAGGTATGGCGCCGCACGTCGGTCAAGAACCGCTCCGGCAGGTTGGACAGCAACCGGCCGTCGAGCGCGATCCGCCCGGCGGTCGGCCGCGCCAGGCAGCCGACGAGGGTCAGCAGGGTGGTTTTCCCCGAACCGCTCGGTCCCTTGAACACCGTCACATCGCCACGCTCCAGCCGCAGGCTGACGCCGCGCAGCGCCCGGCACTCGTTGGGCTGGTTCTGATTGAAGGTCTTGCTGACGTCGTTGAGTTCGATCATCCGCGCATCACCGCATCGGGATCGGCGGTCGCCGTCCGCCAGATCGGAATCAGCGTGGCGACGATGTAGGGCACCACGCTGACCGCCAGCAGCACCAGGATCAGTTGCACGTCCACCGCCGG
>CALMNY010000252.1 GCA_937872125.1 uncultured Candidatus Competibacteraceae bacterium
CACGATCACGACCGAAGGCGACCAAAGGGACCCGCCCACCGCGCCGGCGCCGGACGCGCGTTCGCCCCGGGACGCTCAGCCGTAGCAAACGCTCGGCGGCTGGCGGCGACTGAGGACGCCTGACCAGCGCTCGCCCCGGATTGATCGTTAGGTAGGCACCGTGCTGGCGGTGCATTCCTGGCGCAGCATGGGCTATGTTTGAGTAGGCGAAATCTCAAACGTGTACCCATTACTTCCTGCGAATCCGGATGATTCCCCGATTTATCTATTTGCCTGCATGAGCGAGCTTGACGCCATGGACAACCTGGATATCGCCCCAGTCCTGGCGCACCAGCGCCAGGATTTCCCGCGCCCGGTCCGAATGCAGTTGAATCTGCTCAAAATCGGGCGGACAGCGCAATTTCTGCATGAGCAGACCGTCGGTATCGAACCAGCGGGGTAGCGGACCGCCGAAGAAATACCCGCGTTCCCGCAAATGCTCCACCGCTGCGCCGACGCCCGGTTGCGCCAGATTCAACCAGACTTGGAACACCTGAACCCCGCGCCCGGTCGCTTCCTGTTCCAGCGCAGTCAACCGTTCGGGAAAATCCGCCCCGGCGTGAGCAACCGCGATGCGCGCCACCCGGGCAAAGTCGAAAACGGTCATGACCATGTCCGAAGGCGCGCCGGTTGGCAACGCTTCCGCCGCTGTCGCCAGTTCCCGAGGCTCGTCCAGCGCCGCATAGAGAAACCGCAACGGGTTCTCATAAACCGGGGGCAGGAACACCCGGTGCGGTTTGGGGCGGTAATTGCGAAAGATCAACAGCGCCGCCACCCGCCCGGTGGCGCTCTTTTCCTGCGTATACGCCTCGGCGGGCATCAGCGCGATTTCCAGGGCCATCTCGACAAATCGCAGGCCGGCGACCGCTTTTTGCATGTAGGGATGATTACAGACCGGTTCGCCGAACATCTCCTCAATGCCGGTCTGCTGCGGCGCCCATTCTTCGCACATGAATTCCAGGAGCTTTTTCGTCAGACCGAGGTTGCGGCAATCCTGGCGCACCAACCCGGCGCCCGCTTCATAAACCTTCTGAAACGGGGCGGACCGGTACAAATGCTCGACGCCGACAATGGCGCCCGATGAATGGCGGGCGACCAGCGAATAATAATCGCCGGCGGCGTTGGCGCGAGCAATCGCCTCCGGATCATAAAACAGCCTGACCGGATAACCTTCGCCATAAACCTCGCGAAATAGCGCAGTAATACCCTCGCCGTCCCCGTCGCGGAACACATCAATTTGAATGTTTTCGCCATGGGCTGACTGATTACGGCTATCATGTTCCATAAGTACTCCACTAAACGGGTTATTAAAACCGCTTGATTTACCAACAAGTTACCATATTCGCCGCCCATGGTTTCCCGAATTCAGGCGCACCGCCAGCAGCAACGCGGACGCTAGCGCCAGCAACAAGGCGCATCCAGTAAACAGCACACCGACTTCGCCGCCTGCCGCGAGATAAGCGCCGCCCAGCCAGGGGCTGAGGAAAAATCCGGCATCCATCATGAACAGCGCCAGATTGGTATTGACCCCGCGCAGATTCGGCGGCGAAGCCATGAACAGCACGGAGTTAAGCAGCGGCAGGCACACGCCGATACCCAGGCCATAAATCACCGCCAAGGCCGCCAGTTTTTCGCCGGAATCAGCCTGCGCCAGCCCCAGCAGGCACAGCGCCAGGCCCGCCATGCTCATTTTCAGCGTGCGCAGTTTCGGGAACCGGTCGAAAACCAGACCGCCCAGCAGCCGGGTCAGGATCAAGGTCACCGTCGACAGGGTGAAAAACGTCCCCACCTCGCCGCCGCCCAGGTGGCCGGCAAAGTTTTTCATGAAATAGAACACCGTGCTATAAACCAGATAAACGCCAAGGTTCACCGCCAGCAGCAACAGTACCGCCGGCTGGCGCAAATCCTCCTGCAATTCCTGACGGCCGGGCCGCCGGGTCAGGGTCTGATCCAGACCGGCCACCGCCAGATTCAACCGCTGCTGGCCCATCAGCAGCAGCAGAATCGCCGGAATCGCCAGTACCGAGACTACGGCGTAAATCTCCGCCGCGCTGGCGACCTGGGGCAACAGCCACTCGGTCAGAGGCGGCATGATCGCGTAAGGCAGCAGCGTGGCCAGGCTGAACAGGCTGAACCCCTGGGCGCTGCGCTCTTCGGGAATAAACCGCACCACCAGCGTAATACTGGCCGAGACCACCAGCACAAAAGCCGCGCCGTGCAGGATGCGCAACACGATCAGGCTGGGGATCGTGGTCGCCCAGCGATAGCTCAACAAGGCGACGACCAGCAATAACAAACCAATCAGCAGCATCCGCGCCCCATTGGCAGCGCTGATCAGTGGAATCAGCAGCAACCGCAGCATAAAGGCCGTAAATGGCTCCAGCCCCAGCAACACGCCGCGCCACTCCACCGGAATGCCGATGGTCTCCAGATAATCGTAGAACCCGTAGAACACCGCCATGTTGCAAAAGGCGAAGAAGGAGATCCCCGCCAACAGGATAAATTCCAGGGACAGCAACGGCTTGGGGATTGTCGTCATGCACAGGTTCCGGAGTTATCCCATTTCCCAATAGCTTTTGAGCGTTTGTTTCCCTTGGCGACCTTGGCGTCCTGGCGGTTTATCCGTTTTATCGAACCAGCGTCCGCAGCGCCGCCGCAAACGCTTCCATCACGTCCAGACGGGTGAGGCTGACCCGAATCCAGTTGGGGAAGCGAAAACCGGTCATGGCTCGAATCATGAGTCCCTGCGCCATCAGCTTGCGGTAGGCCAGAGTGTCGCTCATCGCGAGTTGAATCATCAGATAATTGCCTTCCCCAGCCACGAACGGCAACCCCATCCGTTGCAGCTCCTCCCGCAAAAACGCCTTGCTCTCCCGCACCAGATGCCGGGTGCGCTCAATATGCGCATCGTCATTCACCGCCGCTTCGGCGGCCAGTTGCGCCAGGGTGTTGACCGAGTACACGATGCAGGTGCGGCGAATGGCGTTCACAACGTCCAGGTGGCCGGCCAGATAGCCGATCCGTAAACCGGCCAGCCCATACATTTTGGAGAAGGTGCGGAAAATGACCAGGTTCGGATAGGCGTCGATCAGGTTCATTCCATCCGGGAAATCCTCGGCCTCGACAAATTCGCAATAGGCTTCGTCCACCACCACGATCCGCTGGCCAGCAACCCGGTCCAGAAAACGCAACAGCCGCTCGCGCTCCCAGTAGGTCCCGGTGGGATTGTTGGGATTACAAACGAACAGGATCTTGGTGCGGTCGTCAATGGCGGCCAGCATTGCCTGATCATCAAAGGCGTAATCCCGCAGTGGAATCAGCCGGGCGTCAATCCCGGAAAAGGTCGCTACCCATTCGTAAACGGCAAACGTCTTGTCAGCGGTGACGATGTTGTCGCCCGGCTCGCAGAACGCCTTGATAGCGAAACTGATGACCTCATTGGCGCCATTGCCGACCAGAAATTGATCGGGATGCTTGCCAAAGCGAGCGGCCAGTTTTTGCCGCAACCCATAGGCGTCGCCGCTGGGATAGAGCGCGGCGCGCGGCGGTGGAAACTGGCGGATGATGTCTTGCGCGGCGGGCGGCGGCCCCAGCGCATTCTCATTATTATTCAGCCGGTGCAACGTGGCGCAGCCATACAGCCGCATCAACTCCGCGTCGGGTTTGCTGGGGATATACGGCTCGAAACGCCGCACATAATCGGGCAGCAAGCGATCCAGTGGGACAGGATTCACGGCAAGTCCCCCCCTCTATGCTCGAACATCAGCAGATCGCCATGGCCGCCATGGGGCAAAATCACCATGGGAGAGAAACCGGCGGCCAGCAGCGCAGGGGTGAAGTGGCTCTGCCATGAGCGCCCCAGATCCTGTTCGAAAAACAGATCGCGCAATCCTTCCTGCCGCAGGACGCGGACATGCTCCCGCAGGTTGCACTCCGCGTCCTCCCCCCACCAAATCGGGCGCAGGGTGACGACGCCGGCGGGACGATTGAACTCCGTGGTGAGTACTGAATAGGGCGAAATTCTTTCGCCAGCGGCGCTGAGCGTTATCAGGTCGCGAGCGAAGGCCAGCCGTTCGTATTCTTTTGCGATGAATGCTCGCAACGCCGGATGGGTCCAGGCCACCGCCCCGGTATCTTCCTCCAGGGAACGATAATGTACGGGTATCTCTGGCAGCGAGCCATCCCGCGCATGATGGCCCCAGGCCCCCAGAACCTCAAAATACCCGGAGGGCAGATCCGGGGTGGGATAACGGTTAAGCAGCCCCACTGCAGGCGTTTTAGCGAGGACTCCCAGCAGATGATCGAGCAGGGAACGGGCGGTTGCAGCCGGCTGCCCGAACAGGTATGGGCCAAAACATTCCACCATTTGGTCGCTCAAGCGGTGCCAAAGCAGGCCGCCGCCAAGGCGTCCCGCAGGATCCACGGCGATAAGCGCGCCATACAGGCCGGCGCCGGCCATGTCCACCACCTTGCCCGGCTGGGCGAACTCCGGTGGCAACCGTCGTCCTGGCGATAGGCCCATCAAGCCATTCAGTAGCAGCAGCAGTTCGGCGGGGTCCGGCCGCCGAAAGGTAACTGCAGGTTCCGCCCTCGGCATGAGCAATGGCTTATGTTCGAGGGCTGGGTACGCTTTGTCCTTGCTCAGCGTCAACCGGAATTTCCCGGCCTTCAGATCGAATTGCAGATGATCAACCGTGCGGGAAGCGATCAGGAGACCCAGATCAGCGGGCAACTGGTCCTCATTGAGGGCTGGCCGGAAGGTGAAATTGAAAGCACGAAGGTTCAGGGTGTTAGTCGGCAGGGTAAACACCGTGGCGACCTGGAAGGTGTTGCCCAGGCACTCGATGTCAAGGTTCTGGCCGCAGGCTGGGCCATCGGCAAGGTAATTGAAAATTTCCTCGGCGGCCAAGGTCAGGGATAGCGCTTCGCTGTCTCCCAGCCCGAACGCGCGCGCGGACTGTTCCACAAAGCCGGTGCAGAGGGGCAGGAAACACCGGTTGATTGAGATTGCAAGCCGGGTAGCGGGAATTTTGGCAACTTGGGGTTCCATGGAAGATCCCTCATGAAGTTCATGGTCAAGTTTTATAATGTCTTATTCAACCCATGGCGGCCAAATTCCCGCTTGATGCGAACGACCTTACCACTCCTTATTATCGAGCAGACGCGATAGCAGGGCGGTAGAGGTTGTTGCATTTGGAGCCGTCTCAGGAGCTGTCTAAAAACCAACCAATTGATTTAATAATATTTAGTTTTTTGACAGCCTCTCAGGTCATTTCGAAAAAGAGTTTACCGCTCATGCAGGATCACTCGACCCCGACTTGGGGATGGCCGGCTTCCAGAGCGCCAATGGCCGTAGCCTCCGGAAAACCGCCCGCGTGGAAGCAGGCTAAAACTGTCGCTACCGCCTCTGGCGCGCAGGCCACCAGCAAGCCACCACTGGTCTGAGGATCGCAGAGCAGGCGCTGCGCCCAGGCGGGCAGTTCCGGACTCAGGCTGACCTCGTGCCCGTAGCTGGCCCAGTTGCGTTCGATGGCGCCAGGACCGCTGCCCTGGGGCGCCAGAATCCGGGCCGTGGGCAGGACCGGGAGGTGGTCGAACCGAATCCGCGCTGTCAGGCTCGAACCCCGGCAGATTTCCAGCAAATGCCCCAGCAGGCCGAAACCGGTCACATCGGTCATGGCATGAACCGCATCAAACGGGCCGAGGCGCTGACCCACCGTGTTCAGTTGGGTAGTCACCGCCATCATTTCGGCGTAACCCGCCGCGTCCAGCAAGCCCTTTTTCAGTGCGGCGCTGAGCACGCCCACGCCCAGCGGCTTGCCGAGCACCAATACGTCGCCCGCTCGGGCCGTATCGTTACGCTTGAGATGGCGAGGGTCAGTCAACCCCATCACCGCGAGGCCATAAATCGGTTCCGGCGAATCAATCGAGTGGCCACCGGCGAGCGCGACGCCCGCCGCGCGGCAGACCTCGGCCCCACCTTCCATGATCCGGCGTATCACCGCCAGCGGCAGCGTGTTGACCGGCATCCCCAGAATCGCCAGCGCCAATACGGGCGTCGCGCCCATGGCGTACACATCGGAAATGGCGTTGGTAGCAGCAATCCGACCGAAATCGTAGGGATCATCCACGATGGGCATGAAAAAATCGGTGGTCGCCACCAGCGCCTGTTGATCGTTGAGGCGGAACACGGCCGCATCGTCGGCGGTGGCGCTGCCCACCAGCAGGTCGGGATGGGGAAAGCCGCTCGAGACGCCAGCCAGCGCCTCTTGCAACACCTTGGGGGCGATTTTGCAGCCGCAACCACCGCCATGCGTCAGCGTCGTCAGGCGGATGGAAGAGGAGTCGGTTGCGGCAAGTGATTCCAGACGGGTCATATTCACTCCCTGGTAAGGACGATTCGATCTAAGAGGCTGTCAAAAAACTAACTTGTTGATTGTAGGAGCGGCCTTGGCCGCGATATGAGGGTCAGCAATCGCGGCCAA
>CALMNY010000253.1 GCA_937872125.1 uncultured Candidatus Competibacteraceae bacterium
AGCGCGATGCCGACGATGATGCTGGCGCCGTTTTCCTTCCACCATTTTTTGAGATCCTCGACGCGTTCGTCGTCGGTGTATTGTTCCATCGAGTTGTTTCCTCTGGCGTCCTGTTCTAAATCCGGGAGGTTGAATCCAGCGCCGCGCGCAGATAAGCGGCGGCCTGATCGTGCGACAGGGTAAGTTGCTGAGCATCGGGGTCGCGCAGCGATTTGATGGCGATCACGCCGGCCCGGACCTCGTCCTCGCCCAGGATCAGGGCGAAGCGAGCGCCGCTGTGATCGGCGCGACGGAACTGGGCCTTGAAGCCGCCGCCACCGCAGTGCATCCGCAGCCGCAACGCCGGCAGCTGGTCGCGTAACCGTTCGGCCAGCGCCAGCCCTTGCCGCTGGGCGGCGTCGCCGACCATGATCAGGTAGGCGTGCGGGTTGGCGTCGGCACCCGGCTGGCCGGCGGCGGCGAGCATGGCCACCAGCCGCTCCAGGCCCAACGCAAAGCCGATGCCGGGAACCGCTGGCCCGCCCAGTTGTTCGAGCAGGCCATCGTAACGGCCGCCGGCGCAGATCGTGCCCTGCGCGCCGAGCGTGTCAGTAACCCACTCAAACACGGTCTTGCAATAGTAATCCAGGCCGCGCACCAGGCGGGGATTGATCTCGTAGGCGATGCCGGCCGCGTCCAGCAGCGCCCGCAGCTCCTCGAAATGGGCCTGGGATTCGGCGTCAAGATGGTCCAGCAGCACCGGCGCGTCGGCGATCACCGCCCGCATCGCCGGATTCTTGCTGTCCAGAATCCGCAGCGGGTTGGTGGTCAATCGCCGCTGGCTGTCCTCGTCCAGTTCCGCGCGCCGGGTCTCAAAATAGGCCACCAGCCGGTCGCGGTAGGCGGCGCGGGCGGCGCTGGAACCCAGCGAGTTGATCTGCAGGGTGACATCCTGAATGCCGAGTTGCCGCCACAGCCGCGCCGAAAGGCAGATCAGTTCGGCGTCAATGTCGGGACCGGCCATGCCGTAGGCTTCAGCGCCGACCTGGTGAAACTGGCGGTAGCGGCCTTTCTGCGGCTTCTCGTAGCGGAACATCGGCCCGGCGTACCACAGCCGCTGGGTCTGGTTGTGCAGCAGGCCATGTTCAAGGCAGGCGCGGGCGCAGCCGGCGGTGCCTTCGGGGCGCAGGGTCAGGCTTTCGCCATTGCGGTCGGCGAAGGTGTACATTTCCTTCTCGACGATGTCGGTCACTTCGCCAATCGAGCGGGCAAACAATTCGGTTTTTTCCACCAGCGGCAGGCGGATCTCGTGGTAGCCATAGGCGGCGAGCACGTCGCGCACCGTCGTTTCAAGGCTCTGCCACAACGCCGATTCGCCGGGCAGAATGTCGTTCATGCCGCGAATGGCTTGGAACAGCTTGGACATGAGGGCTGGATATCCGGGTTAGTTCGCCGCCAGCCGTTCTCGCGGATAGCAGCAGTGCACGTCAGGGTTGGGAATTCAGGGTAAAGCGGCTAACCGTGCCGCGCCGTGGGACATAAATCGCTGTGTCCACCGGCCGGTCATCCAGAGCGATGCGGGCGGCGGGCGCGTTGCCCAGCGTCACTGTGAACGGCGCTGGCCCGGACAGGTCGCGGGTGGTGTTGGCCTTCATCAAGCCGTTGACCAGCACCTTGCCCTGGGCATCCTTGACCTCGACCCAGCAGTCATCGCTGAATTGCAGCATCAACCGGGCGCCGGAGCGTGTGTCCGGGGCCGAACTGTCGCCATTTTCCTCTGGAGTAGCCCCAGTCAAGGTGGTAGGAGCAGGACTGACGGACCCAGCGGTTGAGACCGGCTCGGCGACAGGCGCCGGCGCTTGGGCGATAGCGGGGGCCATGGTCGCAGGTTCGGGATCGGGCGCGGGGAGCGGTTCGCTGGCGGCAGGCGCAGGCGGTGGAGACGCAGGATTGAGGGTCGCTTCCTCAGGCTTGGCCTGGAATGGATACTGGGTCTGGGTGGTGCCCGCCATCGGCTTGCTGACTGGGGATTGGGGGCTCGCGGGTTCACTTTGCGGCCACCAGGTCAGCAACCGGCCAGGGTCCAGGTCGCCCAAATGTTGGATGGCGGTCCAGCCAAGGCCGACAACCACCAGCAGATAAACGAAGCCGCGCAGGTCGCGCACCCGGGTTTGCCGCTGGCGCGAATGGATCACCTTCAACGGCGGCGGCTCCTGGCCGGAACCCGACTGCTGACGGTAACGCTCCAGCACCGCCGCTTCCGGCAGGTCCAGCCAGCGGGCGTAGCGGCTGAGATAGCCGCGCACAAACACTGGAGGCCCCAGCCGGTCGAAATCATCGGCTTCGAGGGCCAGAATAATGGTCGGATTCAGCCCCAGATGGCGGGCCATGTCGCGCGGTTCCGCACCAAGACTGACGCGGGTGCGGGCCAGCCAAGCCCCCAGGGACTCAGTGGAGCCGATAGACGCTGTCGGCGCCCCTTGATCGGAGGCGATCTCTTTGCTTGTACTCATTTGGACTGTTTCAGGCGACGGGCTTCGTCAGAATTCGGAAATTGGGATAACAGTAGCGTACCGTATTCCCGGCGCAACTGGGGATCGCCATCGCTGGCCTGTTCGATGAGGATGCCCAGCCCCAGGCTCTGGGCCGTGGGCCGGGTTCGACCATGATAGCGTTGCAGAAAGGCGCGGCCCTGCAACGTCTTGCTCTGGGTCTGGCTCAATTCGGCCATGGCGTACAGGGCGCTGGTGTTGTTGGGATCGAGTTCCAGCGCCTTGCGCAACCAGGTTTCGGCTTGGGCCGGATCGTTGCGCTGGCGGGCGCACAGGGCCATACCTGCGTAGGCGTCGGCAGCGGTAGCGCCGGCATTGGCCGGTTCGGCGGCGAGCCTCTGGAATTCGGCTTCACCTTCGGCAACGCGGACTGGCAGGTGCGTACACAGGAAACGGGCGTAGTTCAGCTTGGCCAGGGTGTAGTCCGATTTGAGTTCAATCGCCCGTTTATAGTGAGTTTCGGCGGGGCCGTACTCACGGATTTCCTCATAGAGCACGGCCAGCGCGTTGTGGGCTTCGGGGTAGTCGTCTTTATATTGTACCGCCTTGAGCAGTTTCTCGGTGGCGACATTGAAATGGCCGGACTGCATGTAGCCGATGCCCAGCTTGAAATTGGCCTCGGCAGCGTTATCCTGGAATTGGCGCTCCGATGAACTGGCGCAGGCGCCCAGCAGCAATGCCAGAAACAGAGTGATCGGTTTAGCGATTGGGCGCATGGCGAAATTACCTCTGGCTGGCCGGTTGGGCGACCGAGATCAGCCGGCGGCGACCCCGGGCCTGGACCTGCCCGGCCAGTTGCCCGCAGGCGGCGGCGATGTCATCACCCCGGGTCTTGCGGGTGACGACAGTCAGGTTGTGGGCCATCAATACCGCCTGGAAGCGGGCGATGGCGGCGGGGTCGGAGCGGCGGTAGCGCGTGTTGGGAAACGGGTTAAACGGGATCAGATTGACCTTGGAGGGAATGTCCTGGATCAGCGCCGCCAGCGCGCGGGCGTGCGCCTCGGAGTCATTCACGCCGTCCAAGAGCACATATTCCCAGGTGATGCGGCGGTAGGGCTTGTCGGCGATGTAGTGCCGGCAGGCCGCCAGCACTTCGGCAATGGGGTATTTGCGATTCAGCGGCACCAATTCGTTACGCAGAACATCGTCGGGCGCGTGCAGCGAAACCGCCAGGCTGACCTCGGCGACTTCGCGCAACCGGTACAGCGCCGGAACCACGCCGGCAGTGCTCAGGGTGACCCGGCGCTTGGAGATGCCAAAACCAAGGTCATCCTGCATCAGGTCCATCGCCTTGACCACCGCATCGAAGTTCAACAGCGGCTCGCCCATGCCCATCAGCACGATGTTGGTGATGATTCGGTCGCCGTTGCGGCGCTCGCCCAGCAGCCGGCTGGCCTGCCAGACCTGGCCGATGATCTCGGCGACCGTGAGGTTACGGTTGAACCCCTGTTGCGCGGTGGCGCAGAACGAACAATCCAGCGGGCAGCCGATCTGCGAGGAGACGCACAGCGTGCCGCGATCTGATTCGGGGATGAACACCATTTCGATGCTGTTGCCGCTATCGAGCCGGATCAGCCACTTGTGCGAACCATCGCGCGAGGCGTGATCGAGCGTCACCTCGGGTGGGCGAATTTCAGCGCATTCGGCCAGCCGCTCCCGCAATACCTTGCTCAGATTGGTCATGGCGGCAAAGTCGGTGACCCGCTCATGGTAGATCCACTTCATAACCTGGGTCGCGCGGAAGGGCTTTTCGCCGAGTGCGACGAAAAACCCCTCCAGATCGCGGCGATCCAGATCGAGCAGGTTCACCTTGGCGGCAGTTGCGGTCACGACGGGCTTGGTTCCAGGCGGTCAGGAGGCGCGCGGAAACAGGTCGGCCTGGCTGAAGAAGAAGGCGATCTCCGTGGCGGCGGTTTCCGGGCTGTCGGAACCGTGGACGGTGTTGCGGGTGATGCTGACCGCGAAGTCGCCGCGAATCGTGCCCGGCATGGCCTTGCTGGGGTCAGTGGCGCCCATCAGCTCGCGGTTCCGGGCGATGGCGTTCTCGCCTTCCAGCACCAGTGCGAGGATGGGGCTTTCCATCATGTAGTTCACCAGTTCAGCGAAAAATGGCCGCTCGCGGTGGACCGCATAAAAGCTCTCAGCCTGGGCCTTGGTCAGGTGGATCATCCGGACCGCGATGATTCGCAAGCCCTCTTCCTCGAAGCGGGTGATGATCTTGCCAATGAGGTTCCGGGCGACGGCGCCGGGCTTGATGATGGACAGGGTGCGTTCTACGGCCATGTCAGCCTCCATGGGGCTCAATGATCGAGTGAGAAGAAAAGTTTAGCGATATTCAGGCGATGCCGGCAACGCGCCATCTGAATTCGTTATTGCCGCTTTTACGGGAAAGCTGCTGGAAACTCATGAAGGTTTCGGCTATTGGCGCCTTGGCGCTACTCAGACCATCTTTTTCAGTTCATATTCGAGAACGCCCTGAGCACCGGCGGCGGTGAGGCGGGGAATCAGGTCGCGCACCAGGCGACTGTCCACCACGGTCTCCAGCGCCAGCCAGTCGCGGTCGTACAAGTGGCTGACGGTCGGTGCGTGCAGGCTGGGCAGCAGCCCCACCACGGCATCCAGCCGCGCCGCTGGAACGTTCATCTTCAACGCCACCTTGTTGCGGGCGGCCAGCGCAGCGCGGGTGAGCAAGGCGATCTGCTCGATCTTGGCCTTTTTCCACGGATCAGCCAAGGCGGCGCGGCTGGCGATCAGCCGGGTGGTGGTGTGCAGCAGGTCGCAGACGATGCGCAGACCATGGGCGCGGATGGTGCTGCCGGTTTCGGTGATTTCCACCGCCGCGTCGGCCAGGCCCTCGACCACCTTGGCTTCGGTCGCGCCCCAGGAAAATTCGACCGTCGCTTCGATGCCGCGTTCGGCCAGGTAGCGGCGGGTAAAGCCGACCAGTTCGGTAGCGATGCGCTTGCCGGCCAGATCTTCGAGCGTGCGAATCGGTGAATCATTGCTGACGATCAGCACCCAGCGGGCGGGCTGATCGGAGCTTTTCGAGTAGCTCAGCTCGGCGATTTCCACCACGTCGGCCCCGGTTTCCAGAATCCAGTCCAGCCCGGTCAGGCCAGCGTCGAGCGTGCCGTTGGCGACGTAGGGCGCCATTTCCTGCGAACGCACCAGCGCGCAGCCGATTTCGGGATCGTTGATGGTGGGAAAATAGTTGCGGCTGTGCGGGCTGATGGCCCAGCCGGCCTGACCGAACAACGCGATGGTGGAGGCTTCCAGACTGCCCTTGGGAATGCCGAGTTTGAGTTGCCGCATGACGATGCCTTGCTTGAGACCGGGGTTGCCAACAGGGACGCCAGTTTAACCGCGCCGGGGCGGGGAATAAACTTGCCGGATGAAAAGGTATTTTTCGCATCCCTGGGCGCTCGCACCCGCCGAGGCAGTGGCCTTGCAGCGGGAACTGCGCGCCCATTTGATCCTGACCGATCACCTGGAGCCCGTGCGGCGCGTCGCCGGCGTGGACGTCGGGTTCGAAGCGGCCGGGACCGTGACCCGTGCGGCGGTGGCGGTGCTGCGCTATCCCGAACTGGATGTGCTGGAAACCGCCATCGCCCGCCGTCCGACTGCGTTTCCGTACATTCCCGGCCTGCTGTCGTTCCGCGAACTGCCGGCGGTGCTGGCGGCGTTGGAACAACTGCGCGAACCGCCCGATCTACTGTTGTGCGACGGGCAGGGCATCGCTCATCCGCGCCGCTTCGGCATCGCCAGCCACCTCGGCCTGCTGGTGGATATTCCCGCCATCGGCGTCGCCAAAACCCGCTTGTGCGGAACGCACGAGGAACCGCCTAATCAGCGCGGGGCCTGGACGCCGTTGTGGGGCCAGGGGGAGATCATCGGCGCAGTGCTGCGTACCCGGCCCGGGGTCAAGCCGCTGTACATCTCACCCGGCCATCGCGTCGGCCTGGAAACGGCGCTGGCGTATGTGATGGGGTGCTGCACCCGCTACCGTTTACCGGAAACGACCCGCCATGCCCATCGCTTGGCTTCCGGGCCGCGATAACCCGCAGGATCAAATCGTGGTCAGGCGGGGCTGGTCGCCCAGGTAGAGCAGCCGCTGGGCTTCCTCGAAGAAATCCGGCTGCTCCAGCAGTTCGCGGCTGGAGAACCTGACCAGCAACACCACGAACCGCTGGCTCCCAACCCGAATCTCCCGGAAGGTCAACGTATTGCTGGCCCGGCCCGAATCCGGTGCTACCTTGATGTTCATGTGATCCAGCGTCAGCGCGACCGGATCCAGCCGCAGATGCTGTTCCGGCTCGTTCAGGGTTTCGGCGACCAGGGCGAGGTGATGGTCGAGAGTCGCCGTGTCAGCTCGGAGCCGGCCCAGTTCCGTTTCGATCTCCTCAATCTGGTGTTCGATAGCCGCAGGACCGAGCACCGGTCCGGAGGCCGGCTCCGTCAGCCGGGATTCCAGCCCCAGCCGGGCCGATTTCAGCATTTTGATCTTGTGCTGGAGCAACTGGCGCTGCTTTTTCAGTTCCTGCTTGCGGACACGCAGGGAGACCAGGCGTTGCAACGCGATTTCGACCAGATAGTCGAACACCCGGTTCATCAACTCCCGACGGGTCTCGACTTCGTTGGCACTGGGAAACGTCAACTGGGGTTCCTTGAACAGGACGGTGACTTGGGGCACGTCGCGCTGAATCTGATCACCACACATGGCCATACCCAGGGTATTGCGTTCGACCCGCTCCGCTCGCAAAGCCGCGTACAATTCCGGAGGGCACGATCCGTTGCTGCGCTTACGATAGTCGCGCATGGCCGGGCTAAAACTCAGGGTTTCCAGCAACTGCTCGGGCGAGGCGAACAGGGCGCGCAGATGCGGATCGGTGGTAAACCCGCGCCGCCCGGCCTCGATGGGGGGCGGCAGAACGGCGATCTGCGCCATCACGTACTCAATCATCCGTTCCACCGGCAGCCTCAACTTGCGGCGGTAGTGCCTGACCGCGCGCAGCCGGGGATCAGTGCCGTCCACCACACGTTCGATGGTTGCCTGGATCATGGCTTTGTCAAACCGGCTGCTGGGTTCCCGCTCCACGCTGAGGAGCGAGTTGATGAAACGCAATACCATGGTCGCTGGACTCCGCAAGGCGGGCGGCTGCCCGCCACGGAAAGTTTAGTGCGCGCCATCGAAACTGCAGGCAGAGTGCGTGGAGTCTATGTGAATCTTCAGCCTGGAGTTCCCGGCGGCGGGGACCATTGATACAGCCAGGTTTCGCTGAGCGCGCCATTGGTATTGCGCAAGTAGCAGCGCAAGTCCACCGGCTCGCTGCCACGGGCGATGAGGTCGAAGTGGCAGCGCCACAGATCGGATTCCTTGACGGGCCGGACCACTACATCGCGGATTTCCCCGCGCGAGGCAGTCACCTCGGCTTGCACCTTGGCGTCTTGGGGTAACTGCGCC
>CALMNY010000254.1 GCA_937872125.1 uncultured Candidatus Competibacteraceae bacterium
CGGCTGGGGCTGAAGTTCCGCGCGGTGCTGGCGGACTCCGGCAGCATCGGCGGCAGCCGCTCGCAGGAATTTCACGTCCTGGCCGATTCGGGCGAGGACGCCATCGCGTTTTCCACCGAGAGCGACTATGCCGCCAACGTCGAACTGGCCGAAGCGCTGGCGCCTGTCGGCGGGCGGCCAGCGCCGACCGAGACCATGGCGCGCGTGCCTACGCCCGGAGTCAAGACGATTGCGGAATTGTGCGCATTTCTGAACATTCCTGCTGAGCGCACGGTGAAAGCCGTGGTGGTCGAGGGCGTGGACGAGCGACCCGTGCTGCTGCTGGTGCGCGGCGATCACGAACTCAACCCGATCAAGGCTGAGAAATTCCCCCAGGTGAAGGCGCCGCTGACGTTTGCCAGTCCCGACGCGATTCGGGTCGCATTCGGCGCGGGGCCTGGTTCGCTCGGCGCCGTCGGCTTCACCGGTGTGGTCATCGCCGACCGCACGGTGGCGCACATGGCCGATATGGTGGCCGGCGCCAACGAGGACGACTGGCATCTGACCGGCGTCAATTTCGGGCGTGACTGCCCGGAACCGCAGGTTGCCGATCTTCGCAGCGTGGTCGAAGGTGATCCCAGTCCGGACGGGCGGGGTACCCTGGCAATCGCGCGGGGCATCGAAGTCGGCCATGTGTTTCAACTGGGCCAGAAATACAGCGCCGCCCTGAAGGCCGAGGTGCTGGGTGAAGACGGACAGCCGGTAACTGTGACCATGGGTTGCTACGGCATCGGCGTGTCGCGGGTGGTGGCGGCGGCCATCGAGCAGAACCACGATGAGCGCGGCATCATCTGGCCGGCGGCGATGGCGCCGTTTCAGGTGGCGGTGCTGCCCATCGGCGCCGGGCGTTCTGCCCCGGTGCGCGAAGCGGCGGAGGCCCTGTACCGGGAGTTGCTGGGTCTGGGTATTGACGCCGTGCTGGACGACCGCGAGGTTCGACCCGGGGTGATGTTCGCCGACATGGAACTGATCGGTATTCCGCATCGGGTGGTGATCAGCGAACGCAATCTGATGGCAGGGCAGGTGGAATATCGCGGCCGGCGCGAGGCCGACAGCATCCTGATTCCGCGTCCCGCCTTGTTGGACCAGTTAAAGGAACGCTTGGCGGTGGAGCAGAGTTAAAACGGGTGGGGTCGCCATAGCGTGAAAAGTTATCCACAGAACTTGTGGATAACTCTGTGGATAACTTTTGCGCAGCCTGGATAAATAGGCGTTGCCACTAGAGGAAAGGGAGTTTGATGAATTTTTAACCAACCCATATTTCTGTTTTTTTTCAGCGACTTGTATGTAAGGTATGGAATCTGGCGAAGATTTTAGGCCGGGTTGAGGGCTAAAACACTCCAAGGCGGCAACGCGCACAAGCCTGTGGATAAGTCAAGACCAGCGCCGATAAAAAATGGTTCTAGTCGATTCGGAAATCGTGGAAGTCCCGGCAGGGCAGTGTATCGCAGCGGACATCGCTGACCCGGGCGAGTTGAGGGCCTTGCCATAACCAGTTGCGTAGCGCGTTAACCGCCCGTTCCTCGCCACAGGCCATCACTTCCACCCGTCGGTCCGGCAGATTGCGGACATAACCCGTGACGCCCAGATTCAGGGCTTGGTCGGCGGTAGCGTAACGGAAACCGACGCCTTGGACGCGGCCACTCACATAACAGCGCAGGCAAAGGGTTTTCACAACACCTCCTCAAGGTTGAGTATGAACCGGAAGCGCTGCTTTGGGCTCGGATGAACCGTTGGTGCGTTCCAACTCGGTCAGGCGCGCAGTCAACAAGGCGGCGTTTACCCCGCCCAGATAGCTGTCGGCAAGCGCGCCCGAGGGGGAAACCAGAAACGTGGTGGGCAGCCCTTTGAGCGGAAAACCAGGCATCAGTTTGCCCGCGCTCAGTACGATCGGAAAGGTCACGCCCAGTCGTTCCGCGAAGAACCGGATTTCGCTGGGTCCGAGGTTCTCGAAGTTGACGCCAATTACCACGGCGCGACTGCGCTGGGCTTGGTGAAAGGATTCCAGTTCCGGCATTTCCAGCAGGCAGGGCGTGCACCAACTCGCCCAGAAATTAACGATCACCCACTGGCCACGGAAATCAGCCAGCCGCACCGGCCGCCCGGCGAGATCAGGCAAGGTAAAATTGAGTCCTTCGGCGCCGATGGGTAGGCTCAACGCGAACAGCAACGTCAGCCATAACCCAAAATGCAGGCGTGACCCGATAGATGGCGCGGCAACAGGCATAGTGACTCCTGACCCGTGTCAAGAGCTTGTGGTCAGGGCGCTGGGCGGGAGGCGGTGTTCCGCATGGCCTCCTCCCGTGCTTTGATCGCTTCGTCGCGGGCATCCTGGGCGTAGCGGCGGGCCTCGGCATAAGCGCCAGCTTCCAGGCGCTCCTGCGCTTCCTGCAGCCACCGCTGAGCGGTCAGCAGGGCATTGGGCGAACGTTGCACCGCCCCGGCCGCCTCGGCTGAATAGATCGCTTGGCGCGCATCGCTCATCTCCTGCACCGGCGCCGTAGCACAGGCGGTCAGCGCCAGCAAAATGAAAGCGTGGAGGATCGGTTTGGCCATCAAGCGCGTCAAGGTCCAGGCAACCATGCGAACACCGGCGTTTGATCGGATACAGCGTTTAAAGTCGGAGGAATTATATAGCACTGAATGCGGTCTAGTGGCAGGGGGTATTATTTATCGGGACGCTGAATTCAACATGAACAGCCAGTCATTTGGTGGCCTGGCGGGTCAAACCGGTTCGCAGGAGAACAACAAGGCCGCTTTGAGGGCGTGGAATCCCGCGTGGCGTGCGATAGCCACGAAAAACCGATGAATCGGACGCTGGGCTGCCGATGGACGCTATCGTTCAAAGACAGGGATCAATATGATCCGGCTGTGGTAAAGTTGTCCAACTCGGTAAGTTATTGGCTGACAACAGCAGTGAGCGCGTTGGAAGGTAATTTGTCGCTTGCCAAGTGCTTATTGGAAGGGCTATACTTCTTTTCTCTGATGCGGGGTGGAGCAGTCCGGTAGCTCGTCGGGCTCATAACCCGAAGGTCGTAGGTTCAAATCCTGCCCCCGCTACCACCTTAAAATTAAGGAAAGCCCGTTAAGGGCTTTTTTTATGCGGCCCTTCCCGGCGCTGACCGGTGGGTAAGAAATTCGGGAGATTCCGCCCGCGAGCGGCTCCCGACTTGCCCACCGGTCGTTGGCGCCGCGATGAGCCAGTTCAGTTGCTGAACAAGTGGGCCGTGCGCCCATTTTTTTATTTGTGGTGGTCAAAATGCGTCAGGATTTGCAGACGCTCAAACGAACGCTCACTGCGGTGGTGGAAGCGATGGGTTATGAACTGGTGGGCATAGAGTTCCACGCCCACCGCGACAACAGCCTGTTACGCATTTATATCGATAGCGAAAACGGCATCAATCTGGATGACTGTCAGCGGGTCAGTCACCAGTTGAGCGGCGTGCTCGAGGTCGAAGACCCGATCACCGGCCGATACACCCTGGAGGTTTCTTCACCTGGCCTGGATCGCCCTCTCTTTGAGGTCGGCCATTTCATCCGCTTTGCCGGTTCCGAGGTGCGCATTCAGTTGCGGGAGTTGCTGGATGGACGCCGCAAGCTGATCGGTCGGCTGCTCGGGATGCGCGACAATGAGGTAGTGATCGTGGATAGCGAAGGGCGGGAATGGCGGGTGCCGCTCGAACGGATCGAGAAGGCCCGGCTGGTGCCCGAACTCTAGGACGGCGGGATGACGGCACGCGGATCCGGCGAGGAGGCAGAACCATATGCGCGGTAAAGAGAGCAAAGACGGCAACAAAGAAATTCTGCTGGTCGTGGATGCGGTTTCCAATGAAAAGGGCGTTAACAAGGAAATCATCTTTGGCGCCCTGGAGGTGGCGTTGGCGTCGGCGGCCAAGAAGCGTTACACCGGCGATCCTGATTTGCGGGTGACGATCAATCGGCGCACGGGCGGTTATGAAACCTTCCGGCGCTGGCTGGTAGTGGCCGACGCCGCCCACATCGAGAACCCGGACCGGCAGATGGCGCTGGATCAGGCGCGTGCGTTGCAAGCGGATATTCAGTTGGGCGCGCATGTGGAAATTCCACAGGAAAACGCCGATTTCGGCGGACGCATCGCCGCTCAGACCGCCAAGCAGGTCATCGTCCAGCGGGTGCGCGACGCCGAGCGTGCCCAGATCGTAGACGCCTATTTGCACCGCAAGGGCGAACTGATCGGCGGCGTCGTCCGCCGACTGGAACGCAGCAATCGCCAGGAACGCCAGGATCGCGCCGATGTCATCCTGGACGTGGGCGGCAACGTCGAAGCCAGAATTCCTGGCGACGAGTTGATTCCGCGCGAATCGTTCCGGATCGGCGAGCGGGTGCGTGGTTATCTCAAGGATGTGCGTGCCGAAAGTCGCGGTCCCCAACTCTTTGTCAGCCGGATCGCCCCGGAATTTCTGATCGCTTTGTTCACGCTGGAAGTGCCTGAGATCAATCAGGGCATCATCGAGATCAAGGGCGCCGCCCGCGACCCCGGTTCGCGCGCCAAGATCGCGGTCAAGAGCAAGGACACCCGCATTGACCCGATTGGCGCCTGCGTGGGAATGCGCGGCGCGCGGGTGCAGAGCGTGACCAACGAACTGGCGGGCGAACGAGTGGATATCGTGCAATGGCATGATGATCCGGTCCGTTTCGTCATGAACGCCATGTCGCCGGCAGAAGTGGAGTCCATCATCGTGGATGAAGATGCGCACGGCATGGACATCATCGTGGCCGATGAAAAGCAACTGGCCCAGGCGATTGGCAAAGGCGGCCAGAACGTGCATCTGGCCTGCCGCCTGACCGGCTGGAACCTGAACGTGATGACGCGGACCCAGGCTCAGGCCCGGCGCGGTCAGGAGGATGAAGGTCTGCAACGGATGTTCATGGATCAACTGGGCGTGGACGAGGAAATCGCGGCGATTCTGGTGCGCGAGGGTTTCGCGGGTCTGGAAGAAGTGGCTTACGTACCCGCGCACGAGATGCTGGAGATTGCTGAATTCGACGCCGACATCGTCGAGGAACTGCGGGGCCGGGCGCGCGATGTGCTGCTCACCCGGGCTATCGCCGCTGAAGAACAATTGCCGTCCGAAGCGTTATTGCGGATGGAGGGGATGGATGAGACGCTGGCTTTTACGCTGGCGAGCAACGGCATCATTACTGTAGATGACTTGGCGGAATTAGCGGTGGACGATCTTAACGAGATCGCCGGGTTGGATGACGAGCGCGCCGCGAAGTTGATCATGACGGCGCGTGCGCCTTGGTTTTCGAAGTAACGGGCGGTAGGACGGGATCGTCCCGGGGGTGTGGAATGACGGATGTAACGGTCAGGCAGTTTGCAACGGTGGTCGGCATACCGGTGGATCGTCTGCTGGAGCAGTTTACCGAAGCAGGCATTACGGTCGCTGGGGCAGACGCTGCGATCACGGAAAAACAAAAGCTGGATCTGCTGGCGCATCTACGCAAAAGTCGCGGCAACCGGCTGACGCAGAATGTGGCTGAGCCTAAAAAGATCACGCTCAAGCGTAAAACCCACAGCGAAATCAAGATGACGGGCGGTGCGGCGGGGCAAGTCAAAACCGTCAGCATCGAAGTCCGCAAAAAGCGGACCTATGTCAAGCGTGGTTTGGTGGAGGATGAGGCATCTCGCCGCCGCGAGCCGGAGGTTCAGACTGAAGCGCCAGTCTTGCCTATTCTCCCGGTTGTGGAGGTTAGTGAACCTGAACCTCGCCGCTCCCTGGAGACCATCAAGGAAGCCGAACCGGCGCTCGAAGAGGCGCAGCGACAACCAGTCGCCGAGGGGGTGGACAGCCGTTCCGTCGAGGAAGCCGCTGCTCCGCGTCCACCGGAAGCGGAAGAGATCGCCAGCCGTCCGCTCCCGGTGGAGGAGGCGCTGCGGCCTCAGCCGGAACCGACCCCGCCAGAGCGCCGTCAATCTGAAGAGACCGAGGTCCGCCGGCCGGTCGAGGAAGAGCCGCGCCGCCGCGCCGAAGCCGAGATGCCTCGCCGCCGGCCGGAAGAGCAAAACCGTCGCCCGGCGGAACCCGGAGTTCGCCGCCGGCCGGATGCGCCGGACGAGCGCCGCAAGCCGGCGGAACGGCCTGCCGGTTCCCGACCTGCCGAAACCCGAGGCCGCAAATCCACGGACACCGCACCAGTCATGCCGACCGTGCAGCGGCGCGTTGGCGCTGGCGGCGCTGGACCCGCGCCCGGAGCCAAACCAGCGCCTGGGACGGTAGCGGCGGCAGATGCCCGAGCCAGGAAGCGTCCCGAAACCACTCCGACCAAACGTCGGAGTGAAGCCGAATCACCCCGGCATCGGGAGATCGAGAGTGAGGCGGAGCGGTTGTCCCGGCAGGGACGCAGCGATCAGGCGGTCTTTGATCGTTCTGACCGCCGCCGGCCGCGCAAAGCCAAGGTCACCAAAACCATTACGCCTGTCCCGCGCCATGGTTTCGCCAAGCCCACCGCCCCAGTGGTGCGTGAGGTGAACCTGCCAGAAACCATCAGCGTTGCCGATCTGGCCCAGAAGATGTCGGTCAAGGCGACGGAAGTGATCAAAACCCTGTTCAAGATGGGGATGATGGTTACCATCAACCAGGTGGTGGATCAGGAAACCGCCGCGCTGGTCGTGGAGGAGATGGGGCATACCTACAAGCTGCTCAACGAAAATGCGCTGGAGGAAGAACTGACCGCTGGCAGTGGCGGCGAAGCGATGCCGCGCCCGCCGGTGGTGACCATCATGGGGCACGTAGATCATGGCAAGACCTCGCTGCTCGATTACATCCGCCGGACGCGGGTTGCGGCGGGCGAGGCCGGCGGCATCACCCAGCACATCGGCGCGTACCACGTGAGCACGCCAAAGGGTGTGGTCACCTTCCTTGATACCCCGGGTCACGCCGCGTTCACCGCCATGCGGGCGCGCGGCGCCAAAGCGACCGACGTTGTGGTGCTGGTGGTGGCGGCGGATGACGGCGTGATGCCGCAAACGATTGAGGCGATTCAGCACGCCCGCGCCGCCGGCGTACCGATTGTGGTGGCGGTCAACAAGATGGACAAGTCCGGGGCCGATCCGGAGCGGGTCAAGAGCGAGCTGTCGGCGCAGGGCGTCATCTCCGAGGAGTGGGGTGGCGAGAACCTGTTTACCTACGTATCCGCCAAGAGCGGAATGGGCGTGGACGAGCTGCTGGACAAGATTCTGGTGCAGGCTGAGGTGTTGGAGCTGGACGCGCCGGTGGATGGTCTGGCCAAGGGGGTGGTGATCGAGTCGCGGCTGGACAAGGGCCGTGGCCCGGTGGCGACCGTGCTGGTGCAGAGCGGCACCCTGCGCAAAAGCGACGTGATTCTGAGCGGCCTGGAATACGGCCGGGTGCGCGCCATGCTCAACGAGACCGGCCAGAACGTCAGCGAAGCCGGTCCATCCATCCCCGTGGAAGTCCTGGGTCTGTCCGGCGCTCCCAAGGCGGGTGATGACGTCATCGTGGTCGCTGACGAGCGCAAGGCCCGTGAAATCGCCCTGTTCCGTCAGAGCAAGGCCCGCGAGGCGCAGGCCCAGAAGTCGATCATTGATATTGATGGCATTTCCCGGCAATTCGAGGCTGGGGAAATCAGCGTGCTCAACGTGGTGCTGAAAGCCGACGTGCAGGGGTCCACCGAGGCTATCGTGGATGCGCTGACCCGGTTGTCCACCCAGGAAGTGCAGGTCAAGATCGTCGCCAGTGGCGTCGGCGGCATCAACGAGTCCGACGTTACTTTGGCCAAGACCTCGCGGGCGCTGCTGATCGGCTTCAATGTGCGCGCCGACAGCGTCGCCAAGAAGCTGGCCGACGAGGAAGGATTGAAACCGCATTACTACAGCGTCATCTATGAACTGATTGATGACGTGAAGAGCGCCATGATCGGGATGCTCAAGCCGGAGTTCAAGGAGCAGATCATCGGCTTGGCCGAGGTGCGACAGGTGTTCCGCTCGCCCAAGTTCGGCGTAGTGGCCGGCTGCATGGTCATGGACGGGGTCGTGCGCCGCAGCAACCCGATTCGCATCTTGCGCAGCCATGTAGTGATCTTCGAAGGCGCGCTGGATTCGTTGCGCCGGTTCAAGGACGATGTGACCGAGGTGCGCGCCGGCATGGACTGTGGCATGGGCGTGAAGAATTACAACGATATCCGCGAGGGCGACCAGATCGAGGTGTTCGAGCGGGTGCAGGTGCAGCGCACCCTGTAAAACCGGAATGGAGCGAAGCTGAATCATGGCCCATGGCCCCGCCCCGCGCACCCGCCGCATCGGCGAACAGATTCGCCGCGATCTGGCGGAACTGATCCGTGCCGAATTGCGTGATCCGCGTCTGACGCTCGTATCCACCACCAGCGTCGAGGTCAGCCGCGATCTGGCGTATGCGCGGATTTACGTCACCGCGGTCTGTGAACCGGCGGCGCGGGCTGAATTGGTGGCCGAACTCAACCGGGCTGCGCCGCTGTTGCGGCGGGAACTGGGGCGGCGGCTGCGCACCCGCACTGTGCCGAAGCTGGAATTTCGCTACGACGAGACGGTGGAGCGGGGCGCCCGGCTGTCGGCGCTGATTGACGCGGCGGTGGCCGCCGACGCCGAGCGGCATCATGCCGACGCTGGCCCGGAGGAAAACGAGTGACGAATCGCCGCGACCGTCGCCCGGTCAGCGGCGTGCTGCTGCTGGACAAGCCGGTCGGCTGGACCTCCAACGCGGCGCTGCAAGCGGTCAAGCGCCTGTATCAGGCGCAAAAGGCTGGCCATACCGGCAGCCTTGATCCGCTGGCCAGCGGTCTGTTGCCCATCTGTCTGGGCGAAGCTACCAAGCTGTCGGGGCTGTTGCTGAATGCCGACAAGGCATACCGCTTTACCTGCCGGTTGGGCGTAACCACTACGACCGGTGACGCCGAGGGCGAGATTCTCGCCACCCGCCCGGTCGGGCTGCTGAACCAGGAACAGGTAGAGGCCGCGCTGCGGCGCTTCACCGGTGTGATCCAGCAGACGCCGCCGATGTACTCGGCGGTCAAGCGCGATGGCCAGCCGTTGTACAAGCTGGCGCGCCAGGGGATTGAAGTCGAACGCGCGCCGCGCGAGGTGACGATTCACGAATTGCGGCGGCTGCGGCTGGACGGTGCGGAACTGGAATGTGAGCTGCGCTGCTCCAAAGGAACTTATGTACGGACGCTGGCTGCCGACCTCGGCGAGGTGCTGGGCTGCGGCGCGCACGTCGTGGCCCTGCGCCGCACGGTGGTCGAACCCTACGACGCCGCGCGGATGGTGACCCTGGACGCCTTGCGCGAGCGGGCGGAACAGGGTTTAGCGGCGCTGGATGAGGTGCTCTTGCCGGCGGATACCGCGCTGCCGGACTGGCCAGTGGTGCGGGTGCGCGGCGACGCCGCTTTTTACCTGCGCCAGGGCCAGCCGGTGCTGGTTCCGCGCGCCCCGACCCAGGGTTGGGTGCGGTTGTACGAAGGTGAGGAGCGGTTTCTGGGCATCGGCGAGATTCTCGACGATGGCCGGGTCGCGCCGCGCCGATTGTTGCTCTAAATCGTTGAACCTTGGGGTTTGCTTGTTGATTGTCGTCGCCAAGGTTAGTATTTTTGACTAAGTTTGTTTGACTGATCGAATTTGAACTGGAGTTTTTCATGCCCCTCAACACCGAACAGAAGTCCCAGATCGTGCGGGATTACCAGCGCGACCCCGCTGATACCGGCTCGCCGGAAGTCCAGGTCGCGTTGCTGACGAATCGCATCAATGGCTTGCAGCCGCATTTCGGCGAGCACAAGAAGGACCATCATTCCCGGCGCGGGTTGCTGAAGATGGTCAACCAGCGGCGCAAGCTGTTGGACTATCTGAAGAAGCAGGATTTGCAACGCTATCAGGGCCTGATTAGCCGCCTCGGTTTGCGCCGCTGAGGTTTTCCATCGCTCTTTTGCTGAACAGGACGCTTTCGTGACGCCCATCAAAAAGACATTTCAGTACGGCCAGCATACCGTGACGCTGGAAACGGGCGAAATCGCCCGGCAGGCCAGTGGCGCAGTGATCGTCAACATGGCCGACACCGTGGTGCTGGTGACCCTGGTCGCCGCCCGGGAAACCGAGGAAGGCCGGGACTTCCTGCCGCTGCGGGTGGATTACCAGGAGCGTACTTACGCAGCCGGTCGCATTCCCGGCGGCTTTTTCCGGCGCGAAGGGCGTCCGTCCGAAAGCGAAACCCTGACCGCCCGGTTGATTGATCGGCCGCTGCGCCCGCTGTTTCCCGACGGTTTCACCCACGAGTTGCAGATCATCGCCACCGTGATGTCGCTGAATAATCAGGTGGACCCGGAGATTCCGGCGCTGCTGGGCGCGTCGGCGGCGGTGGCGCTGTCCGGCGTGCCGTTCAACGGCCCCATCGGCGCGGCCCGGGTCGGTTATCACAACGGCCAATACCTGCTGAATCCGACCCGCAAGGAGCTGAAAACCTCGCAACTGGATTTGGTGGTGGCGGGCACCGCGCAGGCCGTGCTGATGGTGGAGTCCGAGGCCCAGGAGCTGTCAGAAGAGGTGATGCTGGGCGCGGTGGTGTTCGGCCACGAGCAGATGCAGACCGCGATTCGCGCCATCAATGAGTTGGTGGTTGAAGCGGGCGTCCAGCCGTGGAACTGGCAGCCGCCGGCCAGCGACGCCATGTTGGCCACGGCGACCCGGACCGCCGCCGAGCACGCCTTGACCGAGGCGTATCAGATTGCCGAAAAACTGACCCGCCAGCAGCGGGTGAGCGAGATTCGCAATCAGACCCTCGCCCAACTGCTCGCCCAGGAACCGGAACGCTGGACCGCGCAGGCGATTGAAAGCGCATTCTCGGCGCTGGAAAGCGAGATTGTGCGCGGGCGCATTCTGGCCGGCCAGCCGCGCATTGATGGCCGCGACACCTGCACCGTGCGCCCGATCACGGTCCGGGTGGGCGTGTTGCCGCGCACCCACGGCTCGGCGCTGTTCACCCGGGGCGAGACCCAGGCGCTGGTGATCGCGACGCTCGGCACCGACCGGGACGCCCAGATCATTGACGCCATCGGCGGTGAATACCGCCAGCCGTTCCTGCTGCACTACAACTTTCCGCCCTATTCGGTCGGCGAAATCGGTCAGGTCGGCAGTCCCAAGCGCCGGGAAATTGGCCACGGCCGGCTGGCCAAGCGCGGGGTGCAGGCGATCATGCCGAAACCCGAGCAGTTCC
>CALMNY010000255.1 GCA_937872125.1 uncultured Candidatus Competibacteraceae bacterium
GGGGTGCTTTGCAGCGCCTTGTCGGCGTTGGCCTTCATCGGCACCTTGCGCCCGCCGCGCAAGCCTTCGTCGGAGGTGATCACCACCGTGCAGGTGGCGTCAATGATGCGGTCTTTCAGCGAATCCGGCGAGAAGCCGCCGAACACGATGGAGTGGATAGCGCCGATCCGGGTGCAGGCCAGCATGGCCACCGCCGTTTCGGGGATCATCGGCATGTAGATGCAGACCCGGTCGCCCTTCTTGACGCCCAGCCCCTTCAGGACGTTGGCGAACTTGCACACATCCTCGTGCAGTTCCTTGTAGGTGATTTTCTTGTCTTCCTTGGGGTTGTCGCCTTCCCAGATGATGGCGACCTGATCGCCGCGCGTCGCCAGATGGCGGTCCAGGCAGTTGTAGCTGACGTTGAGCTGAGCGCCCTCGAACCAGCGGATGTGGCCCTTGGTGAAATCCCAGTCCAGCACCTTGGTCCAGGGCTTGGACCAGGTGAGGAACTGGTTGGCCTGCTCCGCCCAGAAGCCCTCCGGGTCATCTACGGAACGCTGGTACATTTCCTTGTATTGCGCGTCGTTGATCCAGGCGTGGGCAGCCACTTCGGCCGGTACGGGATAAATCTTGCCTTCGGACATTACGGTGGTTCTCCTTTGGTGATGGATGGGTTGTGATATCTGCGGCCGGTGAGAACGCTTGCCCGCGTTCTGTTTGAGGCCGGTTTGGGAATTATTATTTTAGTCTAGCGGCTGAACCGTTTCAGTCAATCATTGCGGTGTTCGCAGCGGAAGCCGGGATGATCGCGGCCCGATCCCAGTGCGCCACGGCCCAGGCAATGATCGCCGGCACCGTCTCGCCCGCCAGTTCCGGCGGTGGTTGTTGCCCCAGAAAGCGCAACGCGGCCCACAGCGTGGGAACGGGATGACGCTCATCCAGCGGCGGCGCGCCGGTTTGCTTGCTCAGCTTGTCGCCACGGGCGTCCACCACGACCGGTAAATGGGCGTAGTCGGGCGTGGGCAGTCCCAGCAGCCGTTGCAGAACGATCTGCCGGGGGGTGGAATCCAGCAGATCCGCGCCGCGCATCACCTGGGTCACGCCTTGCGCGGCGTCATCCACCACCACCGCCAGTTGATAGGCGAACAGGCCATCGGCGCGGCGCAGCACGAAATCGCCGACTTCGCGCGCCAGCCGCTGGCGATAGTGGCCCTGAATGGCGTCGTGGAACTGAATCAGCGCGTCGGTCACCCGCAAGCGAAACGCAGGAGGCCGGTCCAGGCGGCGGGGACCAGCGCGGCAGGTTCCCGGATAAATCGGCGCACCATCCCGCCCGCGTGGGCAACCGGCCAGTTCGCGGCGGGTGCAGGTGCAGGGATAGGCCAGCCCGGCGGCGAGCAGGGACTCCAGCGCCGCCTGATAGTGCGCAGTGCGCTGGCTCTGATAGACCACCGGCCCGTCCCAGTGCAACCCGTACCGTTCCAGCGCGCGCAAGATGGCCGTCGTCGCGCCCGGCGCGGTGCGCGGCGCATCCACGTCCTCGATGCGCAACAACCATTCGCCACTCTGACATCGCGCCTCCAGAAAACTGCCCAGCGCCGCGATCAGCGAGCCAAAGTGCAGCGGTCCGGTGGGGGAGGGGGCGAAACGACCCCGCGCCACACGCCGATTGAGCGCGCGATCCGAAATGGAGCGGACCGTCGCCATGGCGCGGGCGTAGTGGGATGAGTTGGGTTTGGTGGTTAACCGCCCTGTTTTTCGCGGATTTCTTCCAGCATCTTGCAATCAATGCACAGCGTGGCGGTTGGGCGGGCCAACATGCGCGGCAGCCCGATTTCCACCCCGCACGCTTCGCAATAGCCGTAGTCGCCGCTCTCGATCTGGGCCAGGGACTCGTTGATTTTCTTGAGCAGCTTGCGCTCCCGGTCGCGGGTACGCAGCTCCAGGCTGAACTCCTCCTCCTGAGTGGCGCGGTCGTTGGGGTCGGGGAACGTGGTGGATTCGTCCTGCATGTGGTTGACGGTACGGCCTACTTCGTCGAGCAGGCTCTGTTTCCACTCCAACAGCACTTGGCGGAAGTGAGCCAGTTGCGCATCGCTCATGTACTCCTCGCCGGCGGCGGGCTGATAAATCGGTATATCCCGCTCAGGCGCATGGTTAGCGACCATCGCGATTCCCTCCTCTGTCATTGCAGCCAGGCCAATACGGCGGAACCCGCTGTTAAGGGCGTCCGCCGCGATGCTGACATCCGCATACCGCGATGTCATCGGTCAAAATGTACCGCAGTGGTTTTCCCGTGGCAAAAATATAGGGCGGGCAGGCGCGCTTCAGCCGGTCGCGTCCACCCCAATATCCTATGGAACGCGGGTTTATCCGCGCCCATACGGTCGTTATAATCATCCACTAACCTAAACCACCAACTTCTGACTCTGAACAAGAAAAATCACGGTCTCCGTCCAGCCCGATCCGTCGTTCGCCCCCTGGCGGCGCTGCTGTTTCGGGCGGTCCAACCCAAGGGTTCCCAGTTGGAACCCGAATCAATAAAACAACCAGCGTGGCGGCGCGCCTTGGCTCCACGCCCCAGGAAAAATCACGCCCATGGCCATCGGCTACGGGTATCCTCCACCACCGGGGAGTCGTTAAGCATCAATGAGCACGCTCATCGAGCAGTTTCGTCAAAGTTCGCCCCTGTTCGGCGGCAATGCGGCTTTCATCGAAGACCTGTATGAAAGCTTTCTAAGCAATCCGGAATCGGTCAGCGACAACTGGCGGCAGTACTTCCGCGACCTGCAAGCGCAGACCGCCGGCGCCCGTGATGTGGCGCACGGCCCCATCCGCGATTCCTTCGCCCAACTGGCGCTGCGACCGCAGGCGGTTGCCCGTGGCGGCGCGCAGGTGCTCAGCCCCGAAGCCGCCGAGAAACAGGCTTCGGTGCTGCGCATCATCAACGCCTATCGCACCCGGGGCCACAAGGCCGCCGATCTCGACCCGCTGCGCCTGCGCGACCGGCCACCGGTGCCGGAACTGGATCCCGGCTATCACGGCCTGAGCGAGGCCGATATGAACTCCTCGTTCAACACCGGCTCGCTGGTCGCGCCCTCGCAATGGACCTTGCGCGACATCCTGAGCCTGATCCGCGATGTGTACGTCGGCGCGATTGGCTCCGAGTACATGCACATCAACGAAACCGCGGAGAAGCGCTGGATTCAGCAGCGGCTGGAAGGCCAGCGCGCCCGGCTGGAACTGAGCGCAGCGCAGCGCAAGGAACTGTTGCACTGGCTGGTGGCCGCCGAGGGGCTGGAACGCTATCTGCACACCCGCTACGTCGGTCAGAAGCGGTTCTCGCTGGAAGGCGGCGAGAGCCTGATCCCGATGATGGACGAGATCATCCAGCAGGCCGGCGCCCAGGGCGTGCAGGAAATCATCATGGGCATGGCCCACCGGGGCCGGCTGAACGTGCTGGTCAACATCATCGGCAAGTCGCCCAGCGAGCTGTTCGCCGAGTTCGAAGGCAAGCGCCGGATCGGCAGCGCCGGCGACGTGAAATATCACATGGGGTTCTCTTCGGACGTGCAAACCCCGGGTGGCTCGGTGCATCTGGCGCTGGCGTTTAACCCCTCGCATCTGGAGATCGTCAATCCGGTGGTCGAGGGTTCGGTGCGCGCTCGCATGGAGCGGCGGCGGCAATCCGGCGCGGAAACCCCGCCGTTCAATACCGTGATCCCGCTGCTGATCCACGGCGACGCTGCCTTTGCCGGCCAGGGCGTGAACATGGAAACCTTCCAGTTCTCCCAGGTGCGCGGCTATCGCACCGGCGGCACCATCCACATCGTGGTCAACAACCAGATCGGCTTCACCACCAGCAACCCGCTGGACACCCGCTCGGCGCTGTATTGCACCGACGTGGCCAAGATGGTGCAAGCGCCGATTTTCCATGTGAACGGCGATGACCCCGAGGCGGTGCTGTTCGTCACCCGGCTGGCGGTCGAGTACCGGATGACCTTCAACAAGGACGTGGTGATCGATATGATCTGCTACCGCCGGCTGGGCCATAATGAGGCCGACGAGCCGGCCGCCACCCAGCCGATGATGTACAAGAAGATTCGGGCGCGGAAAACGACCGCCGCCTTGTACGCCGAGAAGCTGGCCGCGGAAGGCGTGATCGCCGAAAACGACTTCCAGGAGATGCAGACGCAGTACCGCGCCGACATGGACGCCGGTCGGCAGGTGTCGCGGCCCACGCTGCCGCATGTCAAGGGACCGCATTCGATTGACTGGATGCCGTTCTTTAATGAAGACTGGAAAGCGCCGGTCCATACTGCTGTGCCGCTGGAAACGATCCGCGATCTGTCCGACCGGTTGCTGAAGATACCGGCGGGCGTAGAGTTGCACTCGCGCGTGGCCAAAATCATGGACGACCGCCGCAAGATGGCCGCTGGCGCGCTGCCGCTGGACTGGGGCT
>CALMNY010000256.1 GCA_937872125.1 uncultured Candidatus Competibacteraceae bacterium
CAAGGTAGTTCTCGAACTTGGTGTATTGACCGAGGAAGGTCAGGCGGCGCGGTGCCGATCGGTCCGTTGCGCTGCTTGGCAATGATGATCTCCGCCGTCCCCTTGTCCTTGCTGTTCTCGTCGTAGACCTCGTCGCGGTAGATGAACAGGATCAGATCGGCGTCCTGTTCGATCGCGCCGGAGTTGTGGCTGACGACATCATCCGCCAGCCAGCTTTCCGGGCCGGGCACGCTCAGGTCGTAGACCTCCGCCACGCCGGCCGGGACGCAGGCCAGCAGCCGCGTCCAGGTCAGGACGGCGGCCGGCCCGTGGGCCACAGCGCCAACCGGTCGCCGGGGCGCAGGGTGGCCACCCGCTGCCAGCCCGCCGGCCCATACAGCCAGTGCTGCGGCGTGCAGCGCAGGCGTTGCCCGGAGGCGAAGTGCAGTTCGACCACCGGCCGCCACCCCACCGCCCACACCCGGTCCGCCACCGCGGTGATCAGCCGGCCGTCGGCCGCGAGGGAATACACCGTGGGCGTGTGCCCCACCAGGGCCCGGATCGGCTGGCGGCGGCCATCCGCCAGCACCACCCGCGTCTCGCCGGTCACGCACTCACGCAGGTCAGACATCACCGGCCGCTTGCTGGTGCGCTGTTCCAGGCCGCGATTGAGCTGCGACAGGGCGATCACCGGCACATGGAGTTCCTTGGCCATGGCCTTGAGCGCGCGGGAGATGGTGGCGATCTCGGTGGCGCGGTTCTCCTGGTTGCCGGGCACCTGCATCAGTTGCAGGTAGTCGATGACGATCAGCGCCAGATCGCCGTGTTCGCGCTTGAGCCACCGCGCCCGGGCGCGGATCTCGGTGGGCGACAGGGCGGCGGTGTCGTCGATGAACAGCGGCAGGTCGGCCAGCCACTGCACGGCATGGGTCAGGCGCGGCCACTCGTCATCCTCCAGCTTGCCGGTGCGCACGCGATGCTGGTCGATGCGGCCGAGGGAGGAAATCAGGCGCAGCGCCAGGGAATCGCCGGGCATCTCCATGCTGAAGATGGCCACCGGCCGCTGGACCTGCAGGGCGACGTACTCCGCCATGTTCATGGCGAAGCTGGTGTTATGGACGTAGATGTCGTTGGCGACGAAATTGTGCGTCACGGGGATGGTCAGGTCGTACACCGGCTGCACCCCGCGGCAGCTGATGGCGGTGATCGCGTCCCAGCCCACTGCCGGGAGGGCGGGCGCCGGCGCGTTGTCGCGGCAAACGGCGCGCCAGCGGCGCTGGGCGCCGGGCGTGGCGAGGGTCAGCCGCCAGGTTCCGGGCGCAGCGGGGTCCGCGCGGCGCAGGCTCGCCACGAGGCCAAAGCGCAGCAGCAGGTGCTGCAGGCGGCGCCCGCGGGCGGCGCTGGCCGGGGCATAGGTGAGCGGGGTGATGGCGGCTCCCGCGCCCTCGGCGGCAAACAGGGTGTGCAGAAACAGCGCCAGCTGGTGCGCGGCAGGGTCAGGCTGGCGTCGGGCCAGGGCGCGGCCGCCCCCCGCGCCGGGTCGCGATCGAGGGCGGCCTGCGCCTGGGCCAGCGCGATCACCGTCGCCTCCGGCAGGGCGGCGGCGCCAAACACCGGCAACGCCCCGGGCACGGCGATGGCCTGGACCGGGCGCAGTGCCGCCAGCGGTTGCCAGCCGGCGGGGGTGAGGAAGGGATGGCTGGCGGTGGTCTCAATCTGCCGCCCCAGGGCGGTGGTGACGCGAAACATCGGCTTCTGACCGTCGGCGACATAGGCCGTGGGGGTGATGAAGCGCAGTTGCCCGTCAGGGTACAGGGTGAGCAGCCGCGCCGCGCGCGACTGCACCAGGGTCTCGATCCGCGCCAGGCGGCCGTCCGCCAGCAGGATCTCGCTGTCGGCCTGCAGGCATTTCCCCATCGACGGCCGGCCGGCGACGATGATCAGGTCCGCCGGCTGCAGGCCGGAGGTCATCTCGTCGAGGTCGTTGAACCCGGTCGGCAGGCCGGTGATCGGTTCATTGCGCGCGAACAGGGTCTCGATCCGATCCACCGCGGAGCTCAGCAGGACGCGCAACGGCGTGAAGCCGCCGCCGCGCTGCGCCTGTTCGGCGATGGCGAAGACCCGCCGTTCCGCCTCGTCCAGCAACGCCCGCACGTCGCGGGCTGCAGGGCGATATCGCTGATCCCGGCGCCGACGCTGATCAGCTGGTGGCGCACCGAGTGCTCGCGCACGAGGGTGGCGTAGGCCTTGACGTTGGCCGCGCTGCCGGTGGCGTGGACGACCTGGCCCAGATACGGCAACCCGCCGGCATCCGCCAGGCGTCCGTCCCGTTCCAGCCATTCCGACAGGGTGACGATATCGCGGGGGCAATCGTGCGCCGCCAGGTCGCGCAGGGCGGCAAAAATCAGCCGGTGCTCCCGGACATAAAAATCCGGCTCGGCGACCAGGTCCGCCACCGTGTCCCAGGCCTGCTCCTCGCGCATCAGCCCGCTTAACAGCGCCTGTTCCGCCGGCAGCGAGTACGGCGGGACGCTGAGGCCGGCATCCGACGCGGCACCGGCAGCGGCCGGGGGCAAGGGCGGCATAGCGGATAAATCTGCCATGATTAAATTGCTTATTCTTAGTCGGTAATGTTATTGAATACGGGATCGTTAGCCCGCCCGCGGGTGGAGGGATGACCGGAGGGGGCGGGAGCGTCCAGCCATCTCGTTGCGGTGAAAAGCGGGGAATCGTCGGACATGCACCGCGCATTTCCGCCAACAAACCCGCCGCGCGCGGCGAGACTATTACCCGGTCGCACCCCCCCGCAGTTTGACGCAGGGGCCGGGTGCCGTATTCCCCCCGCGCGCGGGGGCTCATATTACCCGAATTGCAGGCGAATTATGCCGGTTGTGCGCCCGTCGCTCGCCCCGTCCCCCGGGGATACTATCCGCCCCCTGTCGCGCCCGTCCCCCGCGGCGTGCGCCGCCCGCGTACGCGCCCTGGCCACCGCGCTGGAAAGCCCGCCGTTTGCCGCGGCGTTCGTCGACGCCTACATCCGCGACACCGGCTTCACCTGGCGGGAGGTGTGGGCGCGGGAGATTGCCACGCCGGCGCGGCTGCTGCGACTGCAGGCCGAGCAAACAGCGGGGGAAACCGGCCGCCTGCCGGTCGGCCAGGTCGCGGTGATGATGCCCAAGAACAGCCTGGGCCTGACCTTGGCCAAGGCCGTGGCCAGCGCCTATCTGGCGGGCAATACCACCGTGGTCTACCTGCCGCGGCAATTGACGGCCAGCGCCCCGTTGTACGCCAGCCTGCTGCGTGAGCAGTTAGGGTCCACGCAGGTGCGGATCGCCCACGGTGACGCCGGGGCGCGATTCCTGGAAATGCAGCTCGCCCAGCCGGCGTGTGCGGCGGTGGTGATCTACGGCGACGACACCTGGATCGAGACCTATGTGCCTCTGGCGCGGGCGCACGGGAAGAAGCTTATCTTTGAAGGGCCGGGGAATGATCCGCTCATTGTCTGGCCGGGAGCGGATCTGGATCAGGCGGTCGACGGCGCGGTACGTGGCGGGCTGAATAACGGCGGGCAATCCTGCTCCGCGTTGGAGCGGTTCTTCGTCCATGTCGAGCTGTACGAGGACTTCACCCGGCGCCTGATCGACCGGCTGGCGGCGCTGCGGCTGGGGTCGCCCTTCGATCCGGCGACCGCGGTGGGCCCGCTCGCGAGCCCGCGCGTCTGGGGGCGCCTGCACGCGCAGTTGCGCGCCAGTGTCGCGCGGGGTGCGCGGGTGCGCTGGGGGGGGAGCAGTCTCTTCGAGCCCGTGACCGGCAGGCCGCTACTGCAGCCCGCCGTGCTCACCGGGTGTCGCCCCGACATGCCGGTGGTGCGCGACGAAACCTTCGGCCCCGTCTTCCCGCTCCTGGCCTTTGCCGAGGCCGACGGGTTGCTCGCCGCGCTCGACGCCACGGCCTATGGCCTCAATACCGCGGCGCACGGACCGCTCCCCCCCGCCGTGCAGGACTACCTCCTGGCCACGCACCGCAACGTCTACTGGGATTCCACGGCGGTCTGCCCGCACAACCTCCCCACCCGGCTGACGGATGGCGGCTACAAGCGCTCCGGTCTGCTGTGGGATTTCTGGCCGGGCGCCGACCCGCGGGACGCGCCGCGGAGCGGCCGGCGGAACCTGTTTCTGGAACTGAGTCACCCGGTCGGCAGTGACCGGCCCCACCCCCTGGAGCGCTGACCATGCCGCCCCCGCGCCTGCCGCCCCTCCCCCTGGACCCGTTGCCGCCGGCGTGTGGCGCCTGGCTGGACGCGCTCCCCCGCAACGCCCTGGTCGGCCGCCTGGCGCCGGTCAATGTGCTGGGCACGCTGCTGTACGCGCCGACGGTGTTGCCGGATTTCCTGCGCTACTGGAGCGC
>CALMNY010000257.1 GCA_937872125.1 uncultured Candidatus Competibacteraceae bacterium
GACGCCAGCTTGACGATGTCGCTCAGGCCATATTCCCGGCGCAATTCGCTTTCCGGCTTGCCGGGCTGATAGGGTTGCAGGGTGCGCACGCCGGGCGCGGCAAGAGAAAAGAAATCACAGGTCATGAGGAAAGTAAGCTCCAGCAGAATAATTGAACAGTGGGGCACGCCCTGCGGAAAGTTCGGCCGGCCAAGACGCCAAAAGACGTAACAACGCACACAAGCGCCGGGCCGGCTGCTCCCATTCCCTGGGCCGGTGGGCAAAAATTGGTCAGGCTATAATTCAGCGGCAGCACTTGAGAATTCAGTAATAGTCAGTCCTGCCGAACGGATAAGACCTCTCAATGTTCCCTTGGCTACTTCGTCATGATCCGGAATAGACAGGGTTGCCATCTGTTCATCCTTGACCATGATCCTATGGCTACCCCGTTGACGCACTATCCGCCATCCAAACTTCTCGAATACCTTGGCCGCCTCCCGTCCACTAAGCTTCGGGAGAGTGCTCATTACGCAGCAACTTCGATTTGCCGAGTTTCAATGGTCAATGGTAACCCCTGCTCAGCACGAACCTCAAGACAAAGCTGGATAGCTTCCTTAATATTTTCAAGTGCTTCCTGTTTACTACCACCTTGACTGATACAACCTGGAATAGCAGGGCATTCCACAACCCATACCCCATCTTCATCTCGATCCATCGTTACGAAAAGTTTCATAAAATTCTCTCCCCAGCAAGACGAACCTGTTCATCAAGGCTGACCAAGCCTCTAAACCCAATGCCACGGAAACGGCGCCTCAGCCAAACTCCAACCGAAACCCCGCCTTTTTCAGATACTTCGCCTCCGCTTCCAGATCGGCGCGGGTCAGCGGATGCTCGTCCAGCCAGCCGGCGGGAAACCGCAGATCCAGGCGCTGTTGATTCGCTGTCAGCTTCAGCGGTGGCAACGGCTGCCGGCTGCGGCCCCGGGGCAACACCACGGCCAGCCGCAGCAACGCACACAACCGCCGGGTCGGCTGCCCCCATTCTCCGGGCAGATGGGCGAAGGCATCCGCCGGAAACGACCGACGATGCCGGCGAACCAGCGCCGCCAGCACGAGTTGATCGCCATGCGAAAACCCCGGCAAATCGGCGTGTTCCAGGATATAGGCCCCGTGCTTGTGATAATCGTTGTGGGACAGCAGCAAGCCCACCTCATACAGCCGGGCCGCCCATTCCAGAATCCGGCTGCACTCGTCCGTCGCCAACCGCCAGCCTTCCTTGACCTGACCCAGCAACTCCAGCGCCGTTGTGCTGACCCGCTCGGCCTGCGCCTGGTCCAGACCGTAGCGGCTGGTCACGGTAGCGATGGAACGGTCACGCACGTCCTCGTGGCGGATGCGGCCCAGCAGATCGTAGATCACGCCTTCGCGCAGCGCACCGTCCGACACCTCCATCCGTTCGATATTCAGCGCCTCGCACAGCCCGTGCAGCACCTCGAACCCGCCGGTGAATACCCGCGCCCGCGCCGGCTCCAGTTGCCAGCGCGCAGCAATGGCCCCCGTATTGCCGGCTTCCAACAGAGCGGTCCGCAGCCGCCGCAACGCTTCCAGGGTGATGCCCTCGCGGCACCAGCCTTCCCGATTCACCACCTCCTGAATCGCCTTGATCGAGCCCGAAGCCCCGGTCACCACCTCCCAGCCCTGTTCCAGATATTCTTCGCGCACCGGCTCCATCCGCAGTTGCACGATCAACTCCGCCTCGCGCATCCGGGCCTCGGTGATTCGGCCATCGTCGAAACAGGCCCGGCTCAGGCTGACGCAGCCCATCCGCAGGCTGGCCAGGCGCAGCGGCTCGAACTTTGCGCCGATGATGAATTCGGTGCTGCCGCCGCCGATGTCCACCACCAGCCGCTGGCCCGCCACATCGGCGACGCTGTGTGCCACGCCCAGGTAGATCAGCCGCGCTTCCTCCTGGCCGCTGATGATCTCGACGGTGTGCCCCAGCACTTCCTCGGCCCGGCTCAGAAACTCGGCGCTGTTGCGCGCCTGCCGCAAGGTATTGGTGCCGACGATGCGCAACTGCTCCGGCGGAATGTGGCGCAGGCGCTGGCCGAACCGCGCCAGGCACTCCAGCGCGCGCTGCTGCGCATCCTCCGCCAGCCGATTCCGGGCATCCAGACCGGCGGCCAGTTGCACCATCTCGCGGATTCGGTCCAGCACCTGAACCTGCTCGTTGGCGATCCGGGCCACGATCATGTGAAAACTGTTGGAACCCAGGTCAATCGCGGCGACCACATCGGAAGACATCACACCCCCTTTTTCTCATTCTAATCCTGCTTCAGGCTGCGCAACTGCCCGGC
>CALMNY010000258.1 GCA_937872125.1 uncultured Candidatus Competibacteraceae bacterium
TTGGCGATCTTGCCTTTGGACCAGGCGCGATTGGCCGTTGCATGACGGATCACGGTCGTCGTGGTAGCGAGACTCGTATAGTTGGGCATTAGCCCTCCTTAAACGCTCGCCGGGGCCAGCGACACGTCATAGTAGGTATCGGTAACGCCCGCCGCATCCAGCCCGGTCGTGCCCAGGGTAAACGTGGCGCTGTTGCCATTGGCAACTTTAATCACGCCCAGCGGCGCATAGCCATCGGGGCAGCCGGGGACCGTACACGTCCCCGCTGTCGCGACCGCCGTACCCTGAATGATTTTGACGGTGCCCGCCGCATTCAGCACCAGCAGATAGGCGCGGTCGGTGTTTTTGGCCTGAGCCGTGAGCGTATCCGCTGCGCCCGTTTCGGTGATGCAGCTCAGGGCCGACAGGTCAATCTCGGCGGTGATGGCCAACTGGTACATCACGCCGGCGATGGAATAATCCACGGCGGCGACGGTCTGGACATTTTCAGAGTTGCCGCCGTGGATCGCCAGCCCGGCCTTGCCGAAACAGCGGTTCGCGGTGGTGTTGCGGATGACGGTGTTGGTAGCCGCCAGAGAGGTGTAATTGGGCATGGCAATAATCCTTACAGCGAAACCGGAGTGACACAGAGGTCGTAATAGCTATCAGTAATCCCCGCCGCGCCCAGCGAGGTTGTGCCGAACGTAAAGGTGGCACCCGAATTGTTCTCGACCTTGACCGCCCCAAACGGCGCCAGGGTCACCGGGCACTGCGGGCAATAGCAGGTCTCGCCGGTCTCTACCGCGACGCCCTGAATAATCCGCACCGCGCCCGCGCTGGTCAGCGCCAACAGATAGATGCGGTCGGTGTCATCGGCCTGAGCCGAAATCGTAGTGGTGTCGCCGGTATCGGGGTCAATCACCGTCAGCGCCGACAGGTCAATCTCGCCAGCCAGCCCAAACGAATACACAACCCCGTCAATCGAAAAATCAATGCCGGCGGTGGTCTGGACGTTCTCCAGATTCGCGCCGTGGATCGCCAGCCCGGCTTTGCCGTGGCTGCGCGTACCGAGCAGAGACCGCAGGTAAGCGTAGGGGGAATCAGACAAATTCACACTCATGACAAAATCTCCAAGCGCCGGCTCTCCACCGGCGCAAAACAGGGAATTGAATTAGATCGCCGTGACCGCCGCTTCCAAGCACGCGCCCCATGCCTCATTGAGGATGCAGCCGGCCCACCAGGTCTTCCATCCCACGTACCCGCGCTGACCCAACGGGTCCGATTTACTGGGCGTGCCAGGGTTGAGCACGGTCGGTTTGATCATCCCCTTCCCGGCTAGTGGACAGGTCGCGTAGTACTCCTGGCTGATGTAGATGATCGGGTACACATCCGCCTTTACACCGCTGGTGGATTTCATGCTGCCCTTGGCGTCGCCGGCATCGGGGTACGGCTCCAGTAACGGGGACAGGATGTAGCGGACGTTCTCGACGCTACCAATTTCTTCCGGGCACAGCGGTTTCCGGCTCCCGTACTGCGCCACCGGAGTGAACGCCGTCCCGGCCACCTGGCGGAGATCGTGTTCAAAATCAGTATGGGCAAACGCAATGTACCCGCCCTCCACCGGGGTCGTGTTGCTGTCCGGCGAACCGCCCAGCATCTGCGTGACCGGGCGGGCGCGATTGGTCCGCAGCGACCGCACGACGGCCCGCTGGTCGGTCAGCGCCCAGACCGTATTCACATCGGTGCGCTGCGTGCCATTGGTATAGAACTTGTTGGTGCCGGCCTTGAGCACGCCCCACAGCAACATTTCTTCGGTTTCCGCCGCCTGTTCGCCGGCCAACATGACCGCATTGGCCAGCACCGGGTCCTCGGCGAGGTCCTGGATTTTGTCGCTGATCTCGTAAATATCACCGTACTGCTGGAGCAGCACCTCGACATCCTCATACGAAATCTTGTGACTGGTCGGCGTCACCCCCTCCACCAACGGGGTCGTGGCCGCCGCAAACGGCACCGGGCGGCGGAACTTCGCCCGCTCGGCCTTATTCTTGGGGATGGGATAGGTGCGGCCAAACTGATTCAGCACCAGCACCGGGCGCGCGTGTTCCAGCATGGTTTTGACCGCCCAGTTGGCGGTCCGCTGGGAAATGTCACCATAGGTCGTAACGGCCATGATTCAATACCTCTACTACATTCCGCCTCACGGCGGTTAAAACGAACGGTCTGTCTCTCGACAGTCCAACTCTTTACTTCAACTCAAAACCTAATCGGCGGCCCAGCCGTCCAGCGTGTCGCTGAGCGCCGGCGCGCGACTACCCTTCGCAGGGGTCGCTACCGCGCCCGCCAGCCGCTCCTGCCGCTGAATCGTCACGTCGCTGGCTTTCTTGCTGGCCTCGTAGGCGTCGATCACTTTCAGCGCCGCCCGGACCCCTGGGGTTTGTGCGGCGGCCTGCTGATCGGGATTGGCTTCGAGCCACGCACCAAACCCCGGATCGTCACGCAGATCACGCCAAGTCGGGCGAGCGGCGTCCATCGCCTCCTCGAAAATCCGGGCATGGACGGCGGCCATCTGCTGATCGCGGGTCTGTTCCCGCATCGTCAGCATTTTCTCGACCGGCGATGCAATATCGGGGTAGTCGGCCTTGAATTGCTCCCATTCGCTTATTTCCGGGGCCATGCCTGGCGAATCGCCGGGCATCGCGGGCGCGGGTTCAACGGCCCGCTCTTTCGCGGCAGCCAACTGGTTCTCGACCGCCTTAATGCGATCTTCGATGGCGCTATTGGCCTCTGGCACGACATCGGCCAACGCCGGTTTCTCGACCGGCGCTTCAGCCGTAGACGGCTCCGGGGATGCGGTCTCGCCGAACAACCCACTCTCGTCCAGCGCATAACCGCTCATATCCTCGTCCTGATCCATGCGCGGTTCATTCATGTCGTCCATGCCGCCTGGTTTGGCTTTGATTTCGATTTTCATATCAATAAATCTCTCCGGGTTTTAGCATAAAAACAGGTTCCTGTTGCGCGCGTTGAACCGCAGGCAAATCCAAAATCTGTTGCAGTTCGGTCAGTCGGCCTCGCACATACTGCGTCATCGACCAATCCAGCGCCGGACTCGCCAATTCATCCTGAGCGCGCTGAATCGCGGCAGTCAGGTACAGTTCTACGTCGCGCCAGCTTTCCGAGTCGCGGTCAATCATCAATCAACTCCAGCAGGTCTTTTTTGCACCGCTCTAACAACCACAGCACAGTCCCGCCGTCTGCCAGATTCGTCGCAAAATACTCGTTTCCTTGCGTGTCATAGCCGATAATCACCACCGATTCCAATTGCTCCATCGCGTTGCTGAGGATGCGATCTGGTGGCAAATCCAGTCGGGTGATGCCGTTAAATTGCACGACCTTTCCCATTACAGCCCACTTCCCAGCGTCATTTTCAGCCGTGCTTCCGCATCCAGTTGTTCCGCGCGCAACGCCTCTTTCTCGAATTCCATCTGCCGGTCTTGCTCTTTATCAGCCAGTTTTGCCATTTCGACGCGCTCGCGGGCCGCAATCTCATCGCGTTTCAGTTGCGCTTGCAGCGCCGTTTTCTCGGCGTCCAGCTGTTGCTGTTGCTGCGCCATTTGTGCCTGGGGGTCCGGCGCGGGCAACTGGGCCTGCTGTTGTATGGCCGCCTGTTGTTGCTGCATCGCTGCCTGTTGCTGCTGCATCGCCGTCAATTCGTCGTCGGAATAGACCAGTTCGTCGGCGGACAGCCGCAACGTCTCCACGAGTTTCCGATAGAGCGCACTGATTTTTGTTAGCGGCAACAGCGTCGGCGATTGCGCGAGTTGCAGCAGTTGCATCAGCGACTGGGCCTGGGTCTCTTTCACCATCAACGCCGACGAACCGCGCGCATCAACTTCAAAATCGCCTTTCACATCCTGGAGTTCGCTGTACTGCATGTTGTAGTCGTAGAACCGGCGAATTAGCGTTTTAGTGATTTGATCATCCCAGCGTTTCACCAGCCGTCGCAGCACCGTGTTGGCCGCGTTCATGGCCATGCTCATCCCGCTGGCGGTCTGCTGCGGCATCGAACCCAAATCGCCCTGCATCAAATCAGGGATGTTCGATTCCTTCTCGATCAGCGCCCGTGCTAATTCGATGATGCCCATCAGTTCGGGCTGATTGGATTGGACCTGAAACGCCTCGAACGCCTCGCGCACATTGCGCGTCGGGTCATTCAGCAGCCAGAGTTTTCTCGGCGACAGCGCATAAATCCCGTCAGCGGGTTTAATTACGTGCTGATTGATGACGATCTGGGGGCCGATCGCCAGCGCGGCATTGTCCAGCATCATCCGCCACGCCGCATTGAGCGCAGTCTGGGCGCTGCGCAACAGGTAGGGCACGCCATAGCCAAACAGCGTGCTGTCATCCTCGACCAGCGAAAACAGGGAATACAGGGGATCTTGCGTATCCAGCGGGTGTAGCTCGACCCGAATGACCCGCGTCCCGACGAACTCGACCATTACCTCCAGCCCGATCAATGGGTCATCGGGCAGCGACAGCCCCAGCGCCTCGGCGTCCTCGCGCTCAATCGGCCCGTGGTACTGCCACCACTCATATTGAGTCTCGTCCCACGGTTGGCCGACCTCCAGCACCTCGCGCAGTTGCGCCCGCTGCCAGTCGGAAATGCGGGAACCGCGCGGGTCATCCCGCAGCACCTCCCGGATGGATTCCGCTCGGTAGCCGGGCCGCTGCGCCAGTTGCCGGAGGGTGCGCCGGGTGATAAATCGGCGCTCGAACACGAATTCGCACTCGCCCAGATTCGCGGCGGACATATCTGGGAAAAAATCCCATGGGGATACCACCTCGATTTCGGGCGCGATGATCTGCTGGACCGACAGCACCTGCACCCCGCCAGCGGACACCCAACGTTTCTCACTACGAGCCGCAATGACCGGCCCTTTCAGGATGCCCGTACCGAGCACGACCGCATCATGAATCGCCGCTTTGGCCTTCTCGCTGTACTGCGTCTCGGTCAACTGGTCGTCCATCAGCCGCTGCATCGCCTCGGCGGCGCGTTTCGCGGCCTGCTGGAGGGTCTGAGCGGACTCGACGGCGGCGGGATTCGGCGAACGCAAATTCGCGGCCAGTTCAGGGTTCGGCGTCGGAATGATTTCCCAGTTCCGATCATCCGTGGGATACAGCATTTCCGCCAGCCGCGACTCCAGCGCCTCGCATTTCGGGCGCGTGAGATTGACAAAAATGCGACTAGCACCGGTTTTGTCGGCGGTCAACCGAGCTTCAGTCTCTTCCGAGTACTGGCCGTGATACTGCCGGGTATCCTCCAGCCAGCGTTGTTCGATGGTGTATTTGGCGCCGGCCTGGGCCACCGCTTTTTGCCGGAGCATCCCGCCCAGCTCATCGAGCTTGCCCTGAATCGCAGAGGGGGAGCGTGTCATCGTCAGTACCCCGCGACCACATCGTAGGCCACGACGCCGGCATCAATCGTCAACTCCGGTGCTACAAACCGATGCCCGCGCGCCAGCGTCATCAGCGCATCCGCCGCGTGAGAACTCCAGTCGTGGAGCGGTTTTTCCCGAAACACTTGCAGTTTGTCGTCCCATTCTTTTCGGTACGCATCCAGACAGGCCAGGCCCCGTGCGCAGCGGGTTTCATCAATCCAGACCTGCGTCAGTAAATTGCGCGCCGCCTGAATCGCGTCGGCTTTATGCTCTACTCTGGGCACCACGCTAAACCGCAGGCCCATTTCAAACGCGGTTTCGACCCGCGATTTCCCCGTGCCCAGTTCGCGGACCGCGAGATCGTGGGGGCCGTGGTGGTCGCCGTAGCGATAACCACATTCCCGTTTCAGCCGGTCGAGCACGTCGCGGTAGTGCGCCAGCCCCTCGCCGCTCCCCTCGTAATAATCAATGAGGTGGATTTCGCGACCTACGTCCTGAGTGAACCAGATCGCTGTGCTGTCATCCATGCCCAAATCCCACCAGGTATGCACGGGCAGATGAGGAACAGCAGGAACTTTTGTGACGCGCCCTTGTTGCCGCGCTCCAGTCAACT
>CALMNY010000259.1 GCA_937872125.1 uncultured Candidatus Competibacteraceae bacterium
AATCATAGCGAATTTCGATGAGCATTCCCCATTTCTCACAGCAGTTCTCGTTCCCTATTGCTGATTGCCGTTGCCCGTTGTGCCCTGTTTTGAGGCAATCTGCCTGAACCAGGCACCCGATTGGAGCAAGCAACGAAAAGCCAACTTGGCTCTCGCACCACTGAAAAAATTAAAAAGCAATTAGAAACAAAAATATAATAAAATTGGCCGCTGAATTGCTTTATCAAGAATCAAGGATTCGCGCCCACTCGCCCTATCGGGTTGGAGAGCGGCGCGGATTCGGGCGGCTAACGGGGGCCGCCGTCGCGGACCATGGCGTCCAATCGTGTCATCTCGATGCGCGGTTGGACGCCCTTTTTATTGGCTTTCGCCAGCCCTTCAAGCTGCGCTAAGCTTGCGGCCAATTCCCATCCGCGAGTTTTCCCCCCATGCTGCAACCGCTCGCCCACAAACGCATCCTGCTCGGCGTCACCGGCGGCATCGCCGCTTACAAGAGCGTTGATCTGACCCGACGCCTGCGCGAAGCCGGCGCTGAAACGCAGGTAGCGATGACTCCGGCAGCGACCGCGTTCGTCACTCCACTCACTTTCCAGGCGGTATCTGGCCGGCCGGTCCGCACCGAGTTACTGGACGCCAACGCCGAGGCCGGCATGGGCCATATCGAACTGGCCCGCTGGGCCAATTTGATCCTGATCGCCCCGGCCAGCGCCGATTTCATTGCCCGGCTGGCGCATGGTCTGGCCAATGATCTCCTCAGCACGCTTTGTCTGGCGACCGACCGGCCCATCGCCCTCGCCCCGGCGATGAACCGGCTGATGTGGCAAAACCCTGCGACCCAGGACAACTGTCGGTTGCTGGCGCGGCGCGGGGTAACACTCTGGGGGCCGGGCGTCGGCGAACAGGCGTGCGGCGAAATCGGCGCCGGGCGGATGCTGGAGCCGCTGGAACTGCGCAATCTCGTCGTCCACATGCTCGGGGTGCGGGAACAGTCCGCGGAATCGCCGCCCAGGACGCCCCTCGTGGAACCGGCGCTGCTCGGGCCCCATGACCTGCAAGGCTTGACCGTGCTGCTCACCGCCGGCCCGACGCGGGAGGCGCTCGACCCGGTGCGCTTCATCAGCAACCGCAGCACCGGCCGGATGGGCTTCGCCGTGGCCGAGGCGGCGGCGCAGGCCGGGGCGCGGGTGATGCTGGTCAGCGGCCCCGTCAGCCTGAAAACGCCGCCCGGCGTCGAGCGGATGGACGTAGAAAGCGCGGTCGAGATGCACGCGGCGGTGATGCAGCGGGTTCGCCAGGCCGATATTTTCATCGCTACCGCCGCCGTCGCCGATTATCGCGCCGCCAGTCCCGCTGATCAGAAAATCAAGAAAACCCGCGACGCGCTGACGCTTGAACTGGTGCGCAATCCCGACATTCTGACGGAAGTCGCGGCGCTGCGTTCACATAGGCCGTTTACGGTCGGCTTCGCCGCCGAAACCCATGATGTAGTGCATTACGCTGAGGACAAACGCCGCCGCAAAAATCTCGATTTGATTGCCGCCAATCAAGTTGGTGTGGCCGGCAGCGGGTTCGAGAGTGAGCAGAATGAATTACATGTACTGTGGGAGGGCGGAGAAAAGGTGCTGCCGCTGGCCGATAAAACCCTGCTGGGGCAACAACTGGTCGCGCTCATCGCGGAACGGTATCGAATTGCCAAGGGAGCGCGGTAAGATCATGGACCCGCTACTGCGCTGATGATCACGCCCGTGACCTCCCAAACCATCGAACTGAAAATTCTCAATCCCCGCCTGGGCCAGGACATTCCTTTGCCCGCTTACGCGACGGCGGGTTCGGCAGGTCTGGACCTGCGCGCCTGTCTGGCGGAACCGTTGACGGTGCATCCGGGCGAGACCCATCTGATTCCCACCGGCCTGGCCATTCACATCAGCGATCCTGGCCTGGCGGCGCTGGTGTTGCCGCGCTCCGGCCTCGGCCACAGGCACGGCATCGTCCTGGGCAACCTGGTCGGGCTGATTGACAGCGACTATCAGGGCGAATTGCTGGTGTCGTGCTGGAACCGGGGCCATGCGCCGTTCACCATCGCTGTCGGCGAACGCATCGCCCAGTTGCTCATCGTGCCGGTGGTGCGGGCCGAGTTCGCCATCGTGCCCGAATTTACCCCCAGTGCGCGGGGAACCGGCGGTTTTGGCCATTCGGGACGGCATTAAGCCATGCAAAAATCCATCTTCCGGGAATACGACATTCGCGGCGTCGTAGACCGCGACCTGACGCCGGACGTCGTGCGCGCCATCGGTCAGGCAGTCGGCAGTCTCGCCGCCGAGCGCGGAGAAACCAGTGTCGCTGTAGGCCGCGACGGGCGATTGTCCAGTCCGGCGCTGGGCGAGGCGCTCAAGGCCGGCATCCTCGCCGCCGGGCTGGACGTGATTGATCTCGGCGCAGTGTCCACTCCAGTGCTGTACTACGCCACCCATACCCTGGCTGAAACCCGCGCTGGCGTCATGGTCACCGGCAGTCACAATCCGCCGCAGTACAACGGCCTGAAGATCGTCATTGATCGCATCGCCCTGCACGGCGAAGTCATCCGTGACCTGCGCCGCCGCATCGAAACCGGCGACCTGCGCCAAGGTTCGGGCCGTGAGCGATCCGCCCATATCCGCCTGGACTACATCCGCCGGGTCAGCGAGGCGCTGCCACTGCCCAAACCACTCAAGGTGGTAGTGGACTGCGGCAACGCCATTGCGGCCAAAACCGCTCCGCCGTTGCTGCGGGCGCTGGGCTGTGAGGTGGTGGAGCTGTACTGCGAAGTGGATGGCCGGTTTCCGAACCATCACCCCGACCCGAGCGTGCCGGAGAATCTGGCGGATTTGCAGGCGGCGGTGCGCGAACACCAGGCCGACATCGGGCTGGCGTTCGACGGTGACGCCGACCGGCTGGGTGTAGTGACCGGCGCCGGAGAAATCATCTGGCCGGATCGGGTGCTGATGCCGCTGGCCGAGGAGGTGCTCATGCAGCATCCGGGCGCGGCCATCGTCTACGATGTCAAGTGTTCCTGGCATTTGACCCGGCTGATCGAGCGGCTGGGCGGCCAGCCGATCCTGTGGAAGAGCGGTCATTCGCTGATCAAGGCCAAGATGCGCGAAACCGGCGCTCTGCTCGGCGGCGAGATGACCGGCCATTTTGTCCACGCTGACGACTGGTTCGGGTTCGACGATGCGTTTTACGCCGCCGCCCGACTGTTGCGGCTGCTGGCGCGGCGCGGTGGCTCCAGCGCCGAATTCTTCGCCGCCTGGCCGGCCGGTCTCAGCACCCCGGAATTGCGGCTGGACATGGCCGAAGGCGCACCATTCGCCTTCATGGAACGACTGGCGGCGCAGGCCGATTTCGGCCCGGAGGCGCGGGTGATCACCCTGGACGGGTTGCGGGTGGAATTCCCGCAGGGCTGGGGGCTGGTGCGCGCCTCCAACACCACGCCCAGCCTGGTGCTACGTTTCGAAGCGGATGATCCCGCCGCCCTGGCTGAAATTCAGGACCGGTTCCGTCGGCCACTGCTGGCGCTGCAACCTGATTTGGCGCTGCCGTTCTAACCTTTTTCTGCTTGTTCCCCTGTCTCCAGAGGTTGATTAATCCGATGGCTCTCGACGCCCAGGCCGCCACCCAGGTGGCGCACGTTCTCACCGAATCGCTGCCCTACATCCGCCGCTTCGCCGGCAAAACCATGGTCATCAAATACGGCGGCCACGCCATGGAAAACGCTGCGCTGAAAAGCAGTTTCGCCCGCGACATCGTGCTGATGAAGCTCGTCGGCTTCAACCCGGTGGTGGTGCACGGCGGCGGGCCGCAAATCAGCAGCCTGCTCAAGCGCATCGGCAAGGAAAGCCGGTTTGTGGACGGGATGCGGGTGACCGACAGCGAAACCATGGATGTAGTCGAGATGGTGCTGGGCGGGCTGGTCAACAAGGAGATCGTCAATAACGTCAATCGCCACGGTGGCCGCGCGGTCGGCCTGACCGGCAAGGACGGCGATCTGATTCACGCCCGCAAGCTGACGATTACCCGCCAGAGTCCCGACCTGAAAGCCCCGGAAATCATTGATATCGGCCATGTCGGCGAGGTGGCCAGCATCGAACCGACCATCATCAAGACCTTGATCAAGGAGGATTTCATCCCGATCATCGCCCCGATTGGGGTGGGTCCGGATGGGCAGTCCTACAACATCAACGCCGATCTGGTGGCCGGCAAAATCGCCGAAGTGTTGCACGCCGAGAAGCTGATGCTGCTGACCGACACCACCGGCGTGCTGGACAAGGCCGGCCACCTGCTGACGGGACTGGACGCCCGGCGGGTGCAGGCGTTGATCGAGGACGGCACGATTCACGGCGGCATGTTGCCAAAAATCGCCTGCGCGCTGGATGCGGTCCGTAGCGGCGTCAGGGCGGCGCACATCATTGATGGGCGGATCGAGCACGCGGTGCTGGTGGAACTGTTCACCGACGCCGGCATCGGCACCCTGATTCGGGGCTGAACCTGACGCCGGCAAATCCACGGCCATTGAACCTTCATCGTCAACCCCACGGCTCTTCCGGGAGTAGCGCAGTACCGCCAACCCTGGGGTTTCTGCCCGACTTCTGCGACAATCGCACGGTTTTTCTGATCGTGCTGATTGTCGAGTTGTTAGCCTTTGTTCTGGCGCTGCCCCAAAGTCGCACACTGGAAAGTTTCTGGACCCAATTGGCGCTGATCTCCCTGTTCATGCAGTGGGTGGCGTTGATGACCGCTCTGATGCTGTGCCGTTGCCGCCGCTGGCTGGCCGGCTGGCGCCCGCCGACAGTCACCTTGGTCACCTTCAGTATGGTTCAGTTGATCACCCTGCTTTGCTCCCTGCTGATGTTATGGCTGGGCGCCGACGCCGGGCTGGAGCCTGATCCAGCGGCTGCGCTGCCGATCCTCATCGGCAATCAGGCGATCAGCGGCATCATCACCCTGATGGCGTTACGTTATTTTTACATTCAGCACCAGTGGAAACAGCAGACCCAGGCCGAAGCGCGCGCCCGTCTGCAAGCTCTGCAAGCCCGGATTCACCCGCATTTTCTGTTCAACACCCTCAATACTATCGCCAGCCTGATCCGCGGCCACCCCGACCAGGCCGAGCAGGCAGTGCTCGATCTGGCCGATTTGCTGCGGGCGGCGCTGGTTCAGCGCGACTCCATCACCCTGCAGGAAGAACTGGAACTGACCCGCCACTATCTCGCCATTGAACGCCTGCGTCTTGGCGACCGGCTACAGGTAGACTGGCGGCTCGATGCCGACCTGCCGCTCGATCTGCCGATTCCGGCCCTACTGTTGCAACCCCTGGTCGAAAACGCCATCCATCATGGCGTTCAGCGCCTGTCGGAAGGCGGGATCCTGACCGTCGAAGTCAAACGGCGGCCCCACGACTTGCAGATCACGGTCGCTAATCCTCGTCCTGTACTTGAGGACCAACTCCACGGCTCAGGCCGCCGTCTCGCTCAGGACAACATCCGGCAACGCCTGCAGCTTGCCTATGGGACCCCTGATCCCCTGGACATCGTTGAAACGCCCGGCCACTATCAAGTGGCCTTCACCCTGCCACTGCCCGTCTGGCCCATGGCTGAGATGAACCGATGAACGTGCTGATCGTTGACGACGAACCCCCGGCGCGCGACCGGTTGCGTGAATTGCTCAATCGGCTGTCTGACTATGAAACGTGCGGTGAAGCGGGCAACGGGATGGAGGCATTGCGGCTGGCCGCCCGCCTGCAGCCGGACATCGTGCTGCTGGATATTCAGATGCCTGGCCTGAATGGTCTGGAAACTGCGCGCCGGTTGGTGGAACTGGTTCAACCGCCCGCCATCATTTTCGTCACCGCCTACGGCGACTATGCGCTGGACGCCTTCGACGCCCACGCGGTTGCCTACCTGCTCAAACCGGTCCGGCTGGAACGCCTGGAACAGGCGCTGGCCAATGCCCGCCGGCTCAATCGCGCCCAACTGGCCAACCTGGCGGCGGAGCCGGTAGCCACTGGCCGTACTCATCTTCGCGTTCGCATCGGTCAGCGGTTGGAATTGATCGCCCTGGCGGATGTGTTCTATTTCCAGGCGGATCAGAAATACATCACTGTCCGGCATCGCCATGGCCAGGCGCTGATCGAGGACTCGCTCAAAACCCTGGAAACCGAGTTGGGGATGCGGGCAGTGCGGGTGCATCGCAATGCGCTGGCGATGACCGCCCAGATCGCGGGACTGGAGAAAACCGCTGATGGCGGCGTTCTGATTTTCCACGACATTCCCGACCGGTTGGAGGTCAGCCGCCGCCATCTCACGGTGGTTCGCCAATGTCTGCGGAACCTCTGAGACTGCGAAACGTCAAGAGGCTTGTGCCCCATCGCCAGATTGGCTATATTTCCTCGTCAAATTTTCCAGCCGGAATAGCTCAGTCGGTAGAGCAACTGATTCGTAATTAGTAGGTCGGAGGTTCGATTCCTCTTTCCGGCACCAGTAAAAACAAAGGCTTACCCAAACAGCGGTAAGCCTTTTTTCGTTTTGGATAGCAGTTTGGGTAGCAGAATTGAGAGTGCT
>CALMNY010000260.1 GCA_937872125.1 uncultured Candidatus Competibacteraceae bacterium
GACCCGTCAGCCCATTCCGGTGGTGCCGGCAGCTCATTACACCTGCGGCGGCGTGCTGACCGATCTGCGGGCGCGTACCGATGTGGCGGGGCTGTACGCGATGGGCGAAGTCGCCTTTACCGGCCTGCACGGGGCCAACCGCATGGCCAGCAACTCGCTGCTGGAATGCCTGGTGTTCGCGGCGGCGGCGGCCGACGATCTGCACCCGCGACTGGCGCGCGCCCCGGAGCCGCCGCCCCTGCCGGCCTGGGATGAAAGTCGGGTTACCGACTCCGACGAGGAGGTGGTGGTCAGCCACAACTGGGCGGAACTGCGCCAGTTCATGTGGGACTATGTGGGCATCGTCCGCACTAACAAGCGTCTGCAACGCGCCCAGCATCGGGTGGAGTTGTTGCTGCGGGAAATCGGCGAGTACTACGGCAACTTCCGCATCGGCGGCAATCTGATCGAACTGCGCAATCTGGCGCAGGTGGCGGAGTTGATCATTCGCTGCGCCCTGGCGCGCAAGGAAAGTCGGGGCCTGCATTACACCCTGGATTATCCCCAGGCCAATGAGTCCATGCCGGTGCGGGACACGGTGCTGGTGCCGGAGAATTTCGCCGGGGCCGAAGCGCCGCCGCTGTGGAGCGAGTGAGTTCAGAGGCGGTCCGGCTCATCCTCATCCCGTCGGATACGCAGCCAGACCCGTAACCGCCGCAAGGTATCGGGATCGGCGGCGTCGGGCAACAACGCCAGCGACCGCCGCCTGCCGCTTGCCAGCCGAAAGTTGAGAATCACGAGGCCGGGATGGGCGTAACCGCCCGTTAAGCTGGCGCGATGGAGCGCGCCATCGCCCATCTCCAACCGCCAGCCGCCGTCCAGCCGTTCAAGGCGAGCGATAAACCCGCGTCCCCGCCGATTACCGTATTGCCACACGAACCGACCCAGCGCCAGCGCGATGACAACGATTAATCCCGCCTTGATCCATAGCGGCAGGCTGCTGACGATGACGGCGACGCCAGCCAGAAGATAAGCACCGCTGCCGCTGGCGAGCAGAAGCCGCGAAGGGCGCGGTTCAAGGATCAGGGGCGGCAGAGAATGCATAACGCCTCTCAGGCGCGGCCCACCTTGGGCGGCTGGAGTCTTAGGTGACTTCCTGGAAAGATTATACCTGTGGGGCTTGTAGGGACACGGCGTCGCCGTGTCCCTACAGAGATCGGTCTGGTAAGGTCTTTTATGGAAATCGCCTTATGTCACTCCGGTCGCAGATGCGGAAACAGCAACACATCCCGAATGGAAGGCGCGTCGGCGAACAGCATCACCAGCCGGTCAATGCCAATCCCCTCCCCCGCCGTCGGCGGCAACCCGTATTCCAGCGCCCGGATGTAGTCAGCGTCGTAGTGCATCGCCTCGTGGTCGCCGGCGGCCTTGGCTTCCGCCTGCTTGCGAAATCGTTCCGCCTGATCTTCGGGATCGTTCAACTCGGAAAAGCCGTTGGCAATCTCCCGCCCGCCCACGAACAGTTCAAAACGGTCGGTAATGGTGGGATCGGCATCGTTGCGGCGGGCCAGCGGCGACACTTCGGTCGGATAGGCGGTGATAAAGGTCGGATCGCGCAACTGGTGTTCAACCGTCTGCTCGAAAATATCCAGTTGCACCCGGCCCAGTCCATGTTCCGGCCGCACCTCCACTCCCAGGTGGGTCGCAATCCGTCGCGCCGCGTCCAGATCATCCAACTCGGCGGCGGCAATAGCCGGATTAAAGTGCAAAACCGCTTCCCGCACCGTCAACCGCCGGAATGGCTGGCCAAAATCGTAACACTCACCTTGATAGGAAACGGTCGTGTCGCCCAGCAGGGTCTGCGCCATGCCGCGCAGCAGTTCCTCGCTCAAATCCATCAGGTCGCGGTAATCCGCATACGCCAGATAGAACTCCAGCATGGTGAATTCGGGATTGTGGCGGGTAGACAAACCCTCGTTACGGAAATTGCGGTTGATCTCATAAACCTTCTCGAAGCCGCCCACCACCAGCCGTTTCAGATACAGTTCCGGGGCAATGCGCAGGTACAGTTGCATGTCCAGGGCATTGTGATGGGTGATGAATGGCCGGGCCGCCGCACCGCCAGGAATCGGTTGCATCATCGGCGTCTCGACTTCCAGAAAGCCACGCCGGTTAAAAAAGTCACGGATGTAAGCAACCATGGCCGAACGCAGTTTGAACGTCGCACGGGTGGACTCATTCATGATCAGGTCCACATAGCGCTGGCGGTAACAGGTCTCCTGATCGGCCAGGCCGTGAAACTTCTCCGGCAAGGGCCGCAGCGCCTTGGTCAACAAGCGCAGCGCGTCTACCTTGACCGATAATTCACCGGTTTTAGTCTTGAACACCGTCCCTTCGGCGCCGAGGATATCGCCCAGGTCCCAGCCCTTGAACGCCTCGTACCCCTCATCTCCCAGTGCGTTTTTCTGGACGAACAACTGGATATCGCCCGACAGGTCGCGCAGTCGGACGAAACTGGCCTTACCCATGATCCGCTTGGCCAGCATCCGCCCGGCGACACGGACCCGGCATGGCGCAGCGTCCAACTCAGCACTCTCCTTGGCTCCATAGGCGGCGTGCAATTCCGCCGCCAGCGCATCGCGGCGAAAATCGGTCGGATACGCATTGCCACGCTGGCGCAGTTCCTGAAGCTTCTGCCGGCGCAAAGCGATCAACTTGTTTTCATCGAGCAATGATTCAGCAGGGTCGGTTATTTCACTCATTATGATTCACTCACCAGCAACGTAATATTTTCATTTTTCCGTGCCTTCCGTGTCTTCCGTGGACAGAATCCGTCTTACACCCCACTCTTCAAACTGGCTTCGATGAATTCATCCAAATCGCCGTCCAGCACCGGCTGCGTGTTGCTGGTCTCGACGCCAGTGCGCAAATCCTTGATGCGCGACTGATCCAGGACATAGGAACGAATCTGGCTGCCCCAGCCGATATCGGCCTTGGTATCTTCCAGCGCCTGGGCCTGAGCGTTGCGCTTCTGCAACTCCAGTTCATAGAGCTTGGACTTGAGCTGCTTCATCGCGGTCGAGCGGTTCTTGTGTTGGGAACGGTCGTTCTGGCACTGCACCACGATGCCGGTCGGCAAATGCGTGATCCGAATCGCCGATTCCGTGCGGTTGACGTGCTGGCCGCCCGCCCCGGAGGCCCGGTACACATCCACCCGCAAATCCGCCGGATTGATGTCCACCTCGATGCTGTCGTCCACTTCCGGCGCCACGAACACCGCCGCAAACGAGGTATGCCGGCGATTGCCGGAATCGAACGGCGACTTGCGCACCAGGCGATGCACGCCGGTTTCGGTGCGCAACCAGCCAAACGCATAGTCGCCCTCGAAGCGAACGCTGGCGCTTTTGATGCCCGCCACTTCGCCCGGCGAGGCTTCCAGCAGTTCGGTCTTGAAGCCGCGCCGTTCGCCCCAGCGCAGGTACATCCGCAGCAGCATTTCCGCCCAGTCCTGCGCCTCGGTGCCGCCGGAACCGGCCTGAATGTCGAGAAAGGCGTTGCCGGCATCCAGTTCGCCGGAGAACATCCGCTGAAATTCGAGATCGGCGACCACGCGGGCGTGGCTTTCCAGATCCCGCACGACCTCAATGACCGCCGCCTCGTCGCCCTCCTCGCCGGCCAGAATCAGCAGTTCGGCCACCTCATTCAAACCCCGGTCGAGACGTTCCAGCCGATTGACCACCGCTTCCAACTGAGCGCGCTCCTTGCCCAGCGCCTGCGCCCGTTCAGGGTTATTCCAGATATCCGGCTCCTGCAATTCACGGGTGACCTCGTCCAATCGCTCGCGCTTGGTCTCGAAGTCAAAGATACCCCCGGAGGGACGCACAGCGCCCCCGCAAGTCGCTAATTTGATTGAAATAGGGATTGAGTTCCTGCATGGCTTCATCATCCGGAGGGTCAACAAGGGGGCAGGAATTGTAACGGCAGGGCTGGCGCAAGTCATCCAAATACTCCGACCAGACCTCCGCAGGACGGCAGGACACTGTTCTGGGAATCACTGCCCGGAAACGACTAAACTTGCCGTTCAGTCTTGGATGATAACGATACCAAACCCCACCCCGAGAACCGCCATGAACACGTTCGCCCAGATCGAAACCGCTTTAACCGCCGCCCGCGACTACTTTCAGGCCAGCCACCGGGATTTCGCCGCCTTGCGCGATGCTGGCGCCGGCCATGAACAGCGCATCAATGAACTTGCGGCGCTCATCGAAAGCACGCAGCACGAGATCCAAACCGCGCGAGAGGCGACAGCGGCGCTGGAAACCGCATTGCACAGCCAGTTGGACGATGGGGAGCAACGCTGGCGCGAATGTGTGCAGACTCTCACAACGCTGCAAGCTGGACAGGAGCGCATCACGGCGTTTGATGGCTGCATGGCCGAACAAGCCGCCGCCCTGCAAACCACTCAGGAATCCCTGACGGCCCTTGATAGCCGCGTGGCCGAGCAAACTGCCACTGTGCAAACCGCTCAGGAACGCATTACGGCCCTCGACGGCCGGGTAATGACGCATACAGAAGGCTTTGGTAAATTTGAAACGGCGATCCGCCAGTTGCATGGGGAACTCGTCGCTTTGCGCGAGCGGTTGGCGGCGCTGGAAACCACCGCAACTGCTGAATTACTGGGTGAACACGCCCGACGACTGGATGAAGCTGAACAGCGGGACCGGGAACAGCGCCAAACCCTGACCGAACTTCAGCAAGCCCTGGAACAGGCCGCTTCCCGGCAATCCGCGCCCGGCAAATCGAACACCACCTTGCTGGGTATCCTCATCGCCGTAATAAGCTGCGCCGTACTGGCGTGGGTTCTTCTGAACACCGGTGCTCGCTAACCTCCTTTGTCGAGTGGGCGAACCACCAGTGAGTCGCCCGCCACCGCCTCCCCCACCTACTGCCGCTGCTGAACTTCCTTGGCGATTTCCCGCTGCACCAACCGGGACACATCCGACAGGCCCACTGCCAGCGCGGTCAGCACATCATCAATGGTCAGGATGCCCAGCAGCGCGCCTTTTTCATCCACCACCGGCAACCGCC
>CALMNY010000261.1 GCA_937872125.1 uncultured Candidatus Competibacteraceae bacterium
TGGTGGTCGGTCTCAACGCCGATCAGTACGCGGCGGAAATGCGCGGGCAACTGGCCACGGCGTGACCGCGCCGGTAACGGTCATAACCCATAGGCGAGCTGTATATAGCGATCCTATCTGATTTGTGGAATCACCGTTTCGAACCACCCCGGCGCTACGCGCCACCCTTCCTTAGCCAAGGAGGGGAAATTCCACAACCTGTATAGGAATGCTATAGGACTCATCTTCCACCCCTTCCCACGGGCGGCGCAGCCTCCGTCCGTGGGATTGTTCCAAACACTCAAGCGAGGTTATTTCCATGAAGATCGCTATCTTCAGCAGCAAATCCTACGACCGCCAATCGCTGGAACGCTACAACGCGCAATTCGGCCACGACCTGACGTTCTTCGAGCCGCGTCTGTCGCCGGAAACGGTGGCGTTGGCGCGCGGCTTTCCCGGCGTGTGCATCTTCGTCAACGATGCCTGCAACGCCACGGTAGTCGAGGATCTCGCCCGGCACGGCACGAAAATCATCGCCACCCGCAGCGCCGGCTACAACCAGATCGATCTGGCGGCGGCCAAACAGCACGGCATTCTGGCGGCGCGGGTACCGGCCTACTCGCCCAACGCCGTCTCGGAATTTACTCTGGCGCTGATGCTGACCCTGGGGCGCAAGACCCATAAAGCCTACAACCGCACCCGCGAATTCAATTTCGAGATCGCCGGGCTGGAAGGCTTCGAGCTGCGCGACAAAACGGTGGGGGTCTTTGGCACCGGCAAGATCGGCCAGATGGTGATCAAGAATCTGAGCGGCTTCGGCTGCCGCATTCTGGCCTACGACAAGTATCCCAACGAGGAAGCGAAAAAGTACGCGACCTACGTGGATGGCCCCACCTTCGCCCAGGAATCGGACATCATCACCCTGCATTGTCCGCTGACCCCGGAAACCCGCCATATCCTCAACGAGGAAACCCTGCCCTATCTCAAGGATGGCGTGTTCATCATCAACACCAGTCGCGGCGCTCTGCTCGATACCGCCAAGGTGATCCAGTTCCTCAAGAGCGGCAAGATCGGCTACCTGGCCATCGACGTCTACGAGGAGGAAGCCGATTATTTCTACAGCGACCTGTCCGACAAGGTGCCGACCAACGACGAACTGGCGCGCCTGCTGACCTTCCCCAACGTGCTGGTCACCTCGCACATGGCCTTTCTCACCGATCACGCCCTGCGCAACATCGCCGAAACCACCCTGGGCAATTTCGCCGAGTTCGAGCGCACCGGTCTGTGCGGCAACGCCGTCGAAGCGTGAGCAACTCTACGATAAGGAGCGCAATGACTATAAAGACGGCGATCCCAAGGACGGCCATAACGCTGCCCCAATATCGATCCTACTTATGGCCGCGACGGTCTTGATTCGGTGATCGAGCATTGAGTTCTTGATCGCGATCCCGCCGCCAGCGCAGATACCTAGCGCCTCCCCCGACCTGAGTTAACTTTAAGTATGGGTAATTATGAGTAGGATGCGGTTCGTAAGCTCACCGCATCCTACAATTCGTCAATTCAGCCTGGTTGAAACACTAGAAGAAATCCAAGTCTATAATCTGCCAACTGATTTTCACTTGACGAAGAGAGCATAAACCGATGCTGGTCCTACACGCCGCGTTTCACCAGGGTTGCCTGCATCTATGGGGGGAATCGAGTCCGCCAGAAGAGGAACCCACCACCAGCCAGCAGAAAGCTACCGAAACCTATCCGTATCGCACTACGATTTCGGTGTTGCTGGACAGTCTCGTTCAAGCCGATCTCTCGCTTCAGGCGAACGGGCAGGCTGCCGGCGAGCGGACGATTTGGCTGCCCGCGCAAGGCGGCGTACCGCTGCCGTCCTCGCCGCTGGTGGCCGAACCGCCCAAATCCCGCAAGCCGCCCACTTTGACGCCCTGGAAACTGCCCGCCCTGGCGCTGACCGCTGCCGATGCCGTCCCTCTGCTCGCGAGGGTTCGGGAGCGTCCCGCGCTGGCGCCGGGCCTGGTCGCGAGCGATGACGTGCGCTACTGGAGCGAAGCCCTGCAACTCGCCGGCGCGCTGGTCTATCGCCGGCATGTGCTACCTGACCTGGTAGAACAGCGGCGGGGCGCCTATCGGGCCGGCTGGACGCCGGTCTTTCTGGGCGAAGACGGCGCTCGTCTGGAACGTCTGGCCCGCGCCATGCCACCCGCCGCCCGCGCCATCGGTTCCGATCAGCGCGCGCTCCCGGATTCCGCCCCGCGCGACGTGCTGCGGGAATTCCTCGCCTGGATCGTTGATCACCTGATCCGACAATCCGCTGCCTTGCCAACCGTCAAGCGGGTTGGAGCCACATCGGCCAGCCTGCACGGGCAATGGCTGCACGCATTGCAGCAACCCGATGGCGCGCTGGAAGGCGACCCGGCGGAATTGCGGCAACTGGTCAAGCAGATTCGCGACTGGCAGCGACCGCTGCTGCGCTTGATCAACGCTCCCTATCGTCTATGTTTTCGGCTGGAAGAACCGGGGTTCGACGAAAAGGACGCGGCGGCGCTGTTCTTCCCCGACGCCGGTACGGAATGGCGAGTCCACTACCTGCTACAGGCGCGGGAAGACCCCAGCCTGCTCGTTTCCGCCGCCGCGGTGTGGAAACCGCAACGGGGGACCGGCGAGGGTTTGAAGACCCTGGGGCCGAAGGCGCGGGAAGGCCTGCTCGCGTCCCTGGGCCAGGCGGCGTCCCTGTGTCCGGCGATTGAAACCAGTCTGAAGGAAGCAACGCCGGTCGGGTACGGGCTGGATACCGAAGGCGCATTTCGCTTTCTCGGCGAGGAAGCGCCGCTGCTGGAACAGAACGGCTTCGGCGTCATGCTGCCGGCCAGTTGGGCGGGCCGGCGTCGCGCCAAGCTGGCGGCGCGCGCCCAGGCCAAGACCCGGTTCGAGTCCAAGGCCGGCATGACCCTGGACCGGGTGCTGGATGTCGAGTGGGAAATCGTGCTCGGCGAGACCGGCCTGACGCCCCAGGAACTGCTGGCGCTGGCCCAGCTCAAGGCCCCGCTGGTGCGGGTGCGCGGCCAGTGGGTGCAACTGTCCGCCGCCGAAATCCAGGCGGCCCTGGCCCTGCAACAGCAGCGCGGAGCCGCGTTCACCGGCCGCGAGCTGCTGCGTCTGGCGCTGGGGGCCGATACCGTGAAGGGCTTGGAGGTCAGCGGCGTTAATGCCGACGGTCCGCTCGGCGAGCTGCTGGCGGGGCTGGCGCAAGGCGACCGGATTGCGCCCTTGCCCCCGCCGCCGGGCCTGACCGCCACGCTCCGGCCCTATCAGACGCGCGGCTACGCCTGGCTGGAATTTCTCACCCGCTGGGGCTTGGGCGCGTGTCTGGCCGACGACATGGGCCTGGGCAAAACGGTGCAAACTCTGGCGCTGTTGCAACGGCTGCGGGAAGCCGGCGAAGCGCGCCCGGCGCTGCTGGTTTGCCCGACCTCGCTGGTCGGCAACTGGCGCAAGGAAGCCGCGCGCTTCACGCCGCACCTGCCGGTCATGGTCCATCACGGCGCTGGCCGCGACAAGGGCGAAACCTTCGCTGGGCAAGCCCAGGGTCATGCCCTGGTGCTGTCCAGCTACGGATTGTTGCACCGGGATTTGCCCTGGCTGCAAGAGGTGGACTGGGCGGCGGTGATTCTGGACGAAGCGCAGAACATCAAGAACGCCGAAACCAAGCAGGCCAGGGCGGCGCGGGCCTTGCGCGCCGAGCGGCGCATCGCGCTGACCGGCACGCCGGTGGAAAACAACGTCGGCGATCTCTGGTCGGTTCAGGACTTTCTCAATCCCGGTTTCCTCGGTAACGCCGCCCGGTTCAAGCGGGAATTCTTCCTGCCGGTGCAGGTCGGGCGCGATGCGAACGCCGTGGAGCGCCTGCAACGGCTGACCGGGCCTTTCATCCTGCGCCGGCTCAAGACCGACCGCGCCATCATCCAGGATCTGCCGGACAAGCTGGAAATGAAGGTCTATTGCACCCTGACCAAGGAGCAGGCGACCCTGTACGCCGCCGTGGTGCAACAGGCGGAAGCGGTGCTGGAAGGCATGGAGGAAAGCATGGGCCGGCGCGGCCTGATTCTGAGCACGCTGCTGCGGCTCAAGCAGGTATGCAACCATCCCGCGCAGTTCCTGGCCGACCAGTCGCCGGTACCGGGCCGCTCCGGCAAGCTGGCGCGACTGACGGAGATGCTGGAGGAAATCCAGGCGGTGGACGAACGGACTCTGATCTTCACCCAGTTCGCCGAGATGGGGCATATCTTGCAGAAATACCTGCAAGAACAGTTGACGCGGGAAGTGGTGTTCCTGCACGGCGGCCTGTCCAAAACCCAGCGCGACCGGATGGTGGAGCGGTTCCAGAACGAATCCGGTGGACCGCCAGTCTTCATCCTGTCCATCAAGGCCGGCGGCACTGGCCTGAACCTCACCCGCGCCAACCACGTGTTCCATTTCGACCGCTGGTGGAATCCGGCGGTGGAGAATCAGGCCACCGACCGCGCCTTCCGCATCGGCCAAAGCCGGCAGGTGGAGGTGCATAAGTTCGTTTGCCTGGGCACGGTGGAGGAGCGCATTGACGAGTTGATCGAGCGCAAGCAGGCGCTGGCGGAAAAGATCGTGGGCAGCGGCGAGAACTGGATCACCGAACTGTCCACCGACGATTTGAAAAACCTGTTCCGGCTGCGCGCCGAAGCCGTGGAGGACTGAACGATGGGCTATTACGACAATTACTTTCCCGCCAGCAAACCGCGCCGGGTCAGCGGCGGCATCAAGGCGCAAAGCCAGCGCGGCGCGTTCGCCAGCCGCTGGTGGGCCCAGCGCTGGATCGCGGTGCTGGAGAGCTTCCACATCGGCGCGCGGCTGAACCGGGGGCGCAGCTACGCCCGTCAGGGCCAGGTGCTCGACATTCAGATCGCCCCCGGCGAAGTGAAGGCCAAGGTCCAGGGTTCGCGGCCCCGGCCTTACCAGGTGAGTATCAAGCTCAAGCCCCTGAGCGCGGCGGATTGGCGGAAATTGACCGAAGCGATGGCGGAGGAAGCGCGGTTCGGCGCCAAACTGCTGGCCGGGGAAATGCCTGCGGACATCGAGGAGGTTTTCAAGGCCGAAGGATTGTCGCTGTTTCCCAAAACGCACGGCGACCTGAAGACGGAATGCTCCTGCCCGGATTATTCCAATCCCTGCAAGCACATCGCCGCCGTCTATTACCTGCTGGGCGAGGCGTTCGATCACGATCCGTTCCTGATGTTCCGGCTGCGCGGGATGGAGCGGGAGGCATTGCTGGCGCAACTGGGCGAGGCGGTGGGCGATGACGAGGGCTGGTCGCCAGCCGAACCCGAACCCTTGCCCGCCGATCCCGCCACGTTCTGGACGATGCCGCCGTTGCCGGAGATGCTGGCCGGACCGTTGCTCGCGCCCGCCCAACCCGCCGCGTTGCTGCAACGGCTGGGGCCGTTTCCGTTCTGGCGTGGCGAGGTTTCCCCGCTGGAAGCGTTGGCGCCGGTTTACGCCGCCATGGCGACCGCCGCCCTGGGGGCGCTGGGCGGCGTCTCGGAAGCGTCCTGAAGATGGACGAGATCAGTTATATCATCGTCAAGTTAATCAAAATAAAAACACCGCCTGAAGACAACAAGCGAAAACGGCCAGACAGCATAAGCCGTTCTTAGCGAAATTAAACGCATGGTGGATCCCGCTAAAGCGGGTTTTAAAGCTACCCTTATTGCACGGCCCACGCCCGTATTTTGCTGACTTAACCCCGCCGGTTTGAGCCGGCACTGAGGAAGATTAATGACTCCCGACGAACGTCACGTCAGCGCCCTGGTGGCCGCCTGCGCCAAGGAAGCCAGCACCCACATTCTGGCCTACGCCCACGATGCCGGGCTGGATCCCCCTTCCTTCCTGGTCAACGTCGCGGCAGTGCTGGCTTCCGCCGCCCTGGCGACTCAACCCGAAGCGCAACGACTCGCCGCCTCCCGCCACATCCAGCGCGCCTTGGGGCTGGTGCACTGCCTGGAAGACGATGTAGCCGTACCCATAACCAAATGATTTCGCCGCTCCGGAGACCCTGCAATGATTCTGCATTGGGACCCACTGGTTCTGCATTACGGCCCCCGGATCAGCATCCACCGGCCACGGTTCGAGCAAGCCAGCCAGACCACCTACGGCCTGCTGTGCTGCCGGTATAGCCCCACCGAGGACGAACTGGGCTACAGCACGGGCGCGCACGCCGAGGCGAATTTGCTCCAGTCGGCGCTGTGGACAACACACCTGCCGAATGCGTTGCGCCAGTGGACGCCGCACGACAGCCGGATTACCGTTACCTTGGCGCTGAACCGCAGCCCGTGCCGGGCATGCGCGGCGCTGCTGTGCGATGCCTTGAGCGCCCTGTACCGGGACTTTCCCGCGCGTGGTCCCCAGAACCGCTTCATTCTGGCCGCCCGGGGCGTCTACGAAGACGCAGCCATGGCGGCCCGCACCACCCAGAACGACCTGGTTCGGTTGCGAGACGCCGGTTGGGAACTCTGCGTTCTGCAGGTCGGGCCGACCCTGTCGGCGCGTGGCCGCCTCCTGTTGGAAGGCGTCGAGCGCGTGGCCGGCCGTGGCTTCGTGCGCTTGCACGGATAGGCGAACAGCCATGCGCCTCCTGCTGCTGCTGGTTGTGTTAGCCATCATCGGCCTGACCCTGGCCCGCTGGCTGGGCCAGCCGCCGCTGACTACGCATGTCCCGCCGCCGCTGGATTCCACCACCACGCCCGCCGTACCGACCCGGCCCCAGGACCTGAAAAAATTCGAGCAGGACCTTAACCGGCTCATGCAGGACACCGCCACCCAGCGCCGCCGTGAGGCTGACCCACCATGACGCCGCTCCTGGCGCAAACCATCGCGGCGGCCGGTGGTGCTCGTCCCTCTGATCCGGTTGCTACTGCTTGGACTATCTGTGCTGGCTCCAAGACCGGGACGTAGTGCTGTGGCGTTGGCCGTTCAAACGAACCGGGCGATGAAGGTCTCGATTTCCTCTTCCAGCTCGGCGCGCGCCCGCAGGCCGTGAATCCAGCGTTTGGGAATCGCCCCGTCGCCCAGCGCCGCACCCAGAATCGCCCCCAGCACCGCGCCGCGATGGCAGTTGTCACCGCCAGCGTTCGCATTGGCGATCAGAGCCGCCTCAAAGTCGTCCGGATAGCGCGCCGCCAGATACAGGACCGCCGGGAAGGATTGATCGATGTAGCAGGCGGGACTCAGGCGGCCGCCGATCACGTCGAGATCGGATCCACGCTTGCGCTCGACTTGCGCGATCACCGCCGCCGCCGGAAATCCCAGCCGTTCGGCGAGGGTGCAGGCCAGCGGTCCGACGTGGGGTTCGGACGCCTGGACCAACCGCGCCAGCAGCTCGCCCAGCGCCCGCGCGTAGCGTTCCAGCTTTTGAGAGCGGTGGGTCAGGCGCAACTGGGTCAGCAGCGCCGCCTCCACCGCCGCCCGGTCGCCCAGCCGCAAGGCGGCGAGGATCACCGGCGGCAGCGCCACCAGACCGCCAATTGACGCCGTGTCGTGGCCTTCCGCGCCGGCGCAACGCTCCGTCGGCAGACCACGGGCGTAATTGGCGAAGAAATCACGGTGGTAGGATTCGGCGTAGGTGTCGTTGTGGCTATCTGGCGCGGTCATGAAGGCCACGTAATCGCGCAGGAAATCAGCCGGATCGTAACAGCCCGCTGCATTCATGGCCCGGATCAGCACCCGGACGCACAACAGGTTCAGTGTGTTGTCGCCGGCCTGCATTCCCCGGTGGTAGTGGGTGTTGGGCCGCCCCCAATACTGTTTCTTGCCCTTGAGGATCACCCCGCCGACCACTTCGCCTTCCTGTGAACCGCGCCCGGCCCGGGCCGTGCTGGCCAGCGACATGATGGAGCTGGGATGGAAATCCTTTGGCGCCTGGTAGTCGCGGATCGTGCCGAAATCCCGGTGCAGGGCGGCCACGTCGTAGTACCAGTGAACCGGCATCGCCAGTGCGTCGCCGACGAACAGCCCCCACAGGGCGCCCCGGACCCGGTCCGCAGCAGTCAGGGTTGGCATAGCGTTGTCTCCTCCATTGGCAGGTGCATCGGGACATCAAAACGAATAGAACCGGCCTTGCCGGGCGCCGGTCTGGAAGGGCGTTAGCGTGTGGTGCAGATGGTGGGTCATCGTGGGGCTTCTTCCATCGGATGTCTTTGATTGAATCCTATGACAATGTTTGGGCCGCTTTATCCGGTTTGGGCAAGAATCGGGGTGTCGCCGCGTCGGATGCGTCATGCACCGGCGGCGGGGACGGCGTGGGGTTCCGGCGTGTCCGCTGCCTGCGCGCCGCGCGCTTCGGCCGCGATCCAGTCATGTACCGTGGCTACGCGCGGGTCGGCAAGCGCGCCGGCCGAGTACACCAGGCAGTAGCGCTTGCCGGTGCGCACGGTCTGCTGGAACGGCGCCACCAGCCGGCCGCTGTCGAGTTCGTCGGTGATCAGCGTGCGGCGCGCGATCGCCACGCCCATGCCGGCGATCGCGCACTGCATCGTGATGTGGTTACGGTTGAGCATGTAGCCGCGCCGCACCTCGACCTGCGGGGCGCCGATTGCTTTCAGGTAACGCTCCCATTCGGCATAGGGCGTGCTGCCGCGCCAGGCGGTCATGTCGTGCAGCAGCGGGTAGTGGCGCAGGTCATCCGGCGAATCGAGTGGTGGGCGGCCTTCGAGCAGGCGCGGCGCGCACACCGGAAAGATCTCCTCCTCCAGCAACACCGTACTCTGGAAACCGGGATAGCTGCCATCGTTGAGATCGATGGCAAGGTCGAACTCGCCTTCGCGCAGCGAACGCGAGCTGTCCTCCGCCTCCAACTGCAGTTCGAGCTGCGGGAACCGCCGCATCAGCTTGGGCAACCGGGGCACCAGCCAGGTCGCAAGGAAGGACGGCAGGGTGCGCACGCGCACCACGCCGCTGAGCGCGCCGCCGCGCAGGCGGCCGATCATCAGGTCCACCGCGGCATAGGCGGGGTCGGCCGCGGCGAGCAGGCGGTTGCCCGCGTCGGTGAGTTCGATGCGGCGCGGCCGCCGGCGAAACAGGCGTTGCCCGAGCCAGTCCTCCAGCAGCTTGATCTGCTGGCTCACGGCGCCGGTAGTGATGTGCAGCTCCTCACCCGCGCGGGTGAAGGACAGATGATGGGCGGCGGCCAGGAACACTCTCAGCCGAGCATGGGCCTGCGAGGGCGCGACGGGACTCATGGTTTAGTGATTCTAAATTATTGGTGAAAAACTATCGATTGATTGCCGTTATCCGCCCCTGGAAAATGCGACGATACAGCGATTAGTATTTTCGCGGTTAGATTCATTAAATCAACACCCAATTTCAACCGGAGCCGTCCATGTCCATCAGCGTCCTCGATTTGTTCAAGATCGGCATCGGGCCGTCCAGTTCGCACACCGTTGGGCCGATGCGCGCGGCCCACGATTTCGCCGCCGCGCTGGCGCAGCAAGGGTTGCTGGCGCAGGTGCGCCGCATCGAGGTGAAGCTGTACGGCTCGCTGTCGGCGACCGGCATCGGCCACGGCACCGACCGCGCGGTGGTCGCCGGCCTGATGGGCGCGCGGTCAGACGAGGTCGATCCCGACTTCGTGGTTTCGGCGGTCGACCGCGTGCGCAACGAGGGCCGCCTGCCGCTGGCCGGTGCGGTGGTCGTGCCTTTCGACTGGGCGCGCGACCTGCGCCTGCTGCCGGTGAGCCTGCCCTACCATCCCA
>CALMNY010000262.1 GCA_937872125.1 uncultured Candidatus Competibacteraceae bacterium
CCGGCGACCTGTTGCCGTATGCGGGCGATCTCGGTCTTGAACCGGGCGAGAACGGTACGGGTCTGCGCGGCGTCGCCGGCGTCACCGAATTTATCGAGCAGGCCCGCTTGCTGGCGGATGCGGCCGATGGCGGCGGCGAGCACCTTGGTTTCCGCTGGGTTGAGACCGGTCACTTTCTCCGGCAGCGCGGCCAGCAGATCGCGGGCGGCGAAGGCTTCGCCGTGGACCCTGGCCAGTTTTCCGCCGGCGATGGCCTGATCGATGGCCGCGACGCGCTGGTCGACGGCGGCCAGGATTTCGGTGACGGTCGCCGGGATAGCGGCCGGTTCATCGTGCCCGCTGTGTTGTTCGTGTTCGGCGGCGGACGCAGTTTTGTCCGGTTTCGCGGGCGTCACGTCAACGCCGAAGGGTGCAAACACCGAACGCCCGTCAATTTGCACCTGGGCGAACAGCTTCTGGTAACCGCCGGTGGCAAAGTCGGTTTGGAATTCCAGGGTCGGCCCGCCGCGTTCGGCGGCCGTTCCGGGTTCCTGGCCCAGTGGATGGATATGGGCGATCTCGGTCCGGTCTTCGCTGAAACCCACCAGGTGCGCGAACGCGCCCATGACCGGCTCCAGCTTGGCGAAAGGCTTGCCGTCCGGGCCGGTCACGGTCATCCGGGCCTTGTGGGGATGACCGGCGGCAGGCGGCTCTTCCTCGAACTTCAGCTCGAACGTATAACCGGCCACGGTCGTTTTCTTGTTCTTGACCTTCTCGACCGGCGCGGGGGTCCCCGCCACCGCGAAGCTCGTTACGGCGTATTCCTGCCGGTTGGTGGCGACCGGCAGCAGATCGGCGAAAATTTGGTATTCGCCCACCTTTTGGGGTGTCAGCGCGAAAGTGTAAGTTCCCGGCGCCGGCCCGGGCTTCGGGTGTTCGTGGTGGTAGTCGGTCAGGCTCGGATCGACGACGAGCAGATGGACCTTCTCGGTGTGCGCGACTTGCAGATCGGTCAGGGTGACCGGCTTGCCGTTCTTCGCGACGAGCGACAGCGTGAAGGTTGCCGGTTCGCCGATCTTGAGACCGCTGGCTGGGACAACGGAGGCGTGGATGGTGGATGGACCTGATGGGCCGCGCGCGTCGCGGTCGTGGCTTTGAGCGCCGTGGTCATGGCTTTTGGCGGCGCTCGATTGGGCGTTCGCAACGGAAGCGGACAGCAAGGCCACGGCGAGGAGGACGGCAGTAGAAAGTCGGAATTTCATGGGAACCTCTTGGAGGGTCAAATTGAGCGCATCAGGTTGGAAAGTGAATCGAATGGGTGCAATCGACAGGATTCGACGGGTCACTGGACCGGCGAGTCGCCCGCCGCCGGCAAGGGCTTGGACATGCGGACCTGGTAGATTCCCTGAACGACGACGCGATCGCCGGGCTTGAGGGTTCCTTCATCGGCCAGCAGCAAGCGGTCGCTCAGGCGTTCCAGAATCCGCACGGGGCGCGAGGTGAACCGCTCGCCGCCGGTCTTCACGTAGACCATGGGCTGACCGTCCAGATCGACCACCGCGGATTTGGGCACCGCGATCCCCGACACCTTGGAACCGGTCTCGATGTAGACGCGCCCGAACATTCCGCCGAACAGCCGGCCCTCGGCGTTCGGCACGGCGAAGAGCACCGGCAGCGCGCGCGTGCGCTCATCGACCGTGGCGCCGCGCGACACGATGCGGGCCGGGAACGATTCGCCGGGAAACGCTTCCACGGTGAAAAACGCTCGCCGGGCGACGAGAATCGCGGCCACATCGTTCTCGAAAACGCTCGCTTCGACCAGCAGTTCGGTGGTGTCGACAATCTGGAACAACGGCTTGTCGCGGCTCACGTTCTCGCCGATGGTGACATGCGTTCGAGCGATCATGCCATCGAGCGGCGCGCGGATGACCCGGCGCTTCTGGGCGAGAATACCCGTGGTCGAGGCGGCGTCGAGCAGCGCGACCTGCTCGACGAAGCCGTCGCGCCTGGCCTTGGCCACCTCCAGGGCATTGCGGGCGGCGGTGAGGTCCTTGTCGGTGACGACGCCCGCCAGCTTGGTCAGGCGGTCGTACTCGCGCTGGGCCAGCGTCAGGCTCGCCTCGGCCTGCCGCAAATCGCTGGCGGCGCGGGCGCGCTCGGTCGCGATCGTCACGAGGTCGGGCGCCGCAATCGACTCCTCGACGACGGCGATGATTTGATCCCGCTTCACGAACTCGCCGAGGGCGGGAATCGAGTAGTCCTTGGTGGCGATCAGGCGGCCTTCCTGTGGAGCCGTCACGGTGGCCTCGCGTTCGGAACGGATGAGGGTGCGGCCCAGGACCCGGAGCGTGCGGGGAACGGTTTCCAGACGCACACGACTCGTCTCGATTCGGGCCAGGAGTTGCGTCTCGATGGAGACATAAAGGGGCGCGGTGGGCGACGCGGGCGCGGACGCCGCCAAACCGGCGCCGGAATGATCCTCACCCTCGTGGGCCTGGGCCGAAATCGCGACGGCCGCCAAGGCCGCCGCCACCCATAGGCCGAGCAGGTTTTTGGTCATGCGGAAACTCTCTTGCGGGCGGTCGCGCGGCCCGCCACGAAGGCGATGGTCAGCGACAAGGCGCCGATGGCGACCCACATCGCCAGCCAGGGAAGCGCCTTCCCATCGCGGTGAGGAGCGCTTTCGCTGACCGGGGAAGCCGGTTCGGGCGGGCGGGCCTGGAAGCCAGTGACGCCAATCAAGTCACTCTCGGCACCCGCCGTCACGTCGAACAGCCACGACATCGGCGCGGCGGTCTCGGCGGTGACGGTGGCGCTGTACGCGCCGAACGGCCCACCGGGTTTCGGGGCAAACGCGACGGCGGTGCTTCGGTCACCTTCGGAAAGGGTTGCGTTGACAGAGGCGTCGGCCAGCGGGCGATTGGTCTCGGCGGAGACCAGGTAGAGCGTCACCGCCACCGTCTCCCCTCGGACGAAGGGGCGATATTTCAAAACGGCCTCGAACACGGAGCCACCGCCGCTCGCCACCAGGAGCTTCTCGCCCGGCGCGGCGACCGTGACGGGTTGGGGCGCGCCATGGTCTTCGCCTTCGTGGGCGAAGGCCGGGAAAGGCAGCGCGGCGCTGAAAGCCAACAGCAGGGCCGCAAGCAGCAGGGTTGCACGGTGAGTCAGACAGCGATTCACGGCCATGCTTCGCGCGAAGCAACAGGAATTCATCGGGCTTCTCCCTATCCATAAAATAAGGGGGGACGTGCGAACCCTTGGTGATCGCTCGTTGGAAGGGTTTCGGTTTCGTGGTTCATTGCGGGCTTCAGGATGTTGGCGCCTCCATTGCCTCAGTGGCTTCGGAACGTCGCCTGGAGGCTCGCGCCGCCCGGCGCAAGCCCGCTTCCTTGACCAGCGCGTACAGCGCCGGAATCACGATCAGCGTCAATACCGTTGACGAGATCATCCCCCCGACCATCGGCGCGGCGATGCGGCGCATCACTTCCGACCCCGTGCCGGTACTCCAGAGAATGGGCAACAGACCGGCCATGATCGCCACCACCGTCATCATTTTGGGGCGCACCCGTTCCACCGCCCCTTCCATCACCGCCGCATAAATGTCGTTCACCGTCAACGGCTGGCCCGCCGCCTCGCGCTGGCGGCGCAACGCAGTGAGGGCGTGGTCCAGATAGATCAGCATGATCACCCCGGTTTCCGCCGCCACCCCGGCCAACGCGATAAATCCGACCGCGACCGCCACGCTCAAGTTATAGCCCAGCCCATACATCAGCCAAATCCCGCCGACCAGGGCGAAAGGCAGGGCTAGCATGACAATGAGCGTCTCGGTCAGCCGGCGGAAATTAAGGTAGAGCAGGACAAAGATAATGAGCAGAGTAAAAGGCACCACGATAATCAGCCGGGCTTTGGCGCGTTCCATGTACTCGAACTGCCCGCTCCAAGCGACGTAATACCCCGGCTTGAACTGCACTTGCTGGCGCACCGCCTGCTGCGCGTCGGCGACGTAACCGCCAATATCGCGGCCACGAATATCCACAAAGATATAAGCCGACAGCAGCGCATTTTCAGTGCGGATGCTGGGTGCGCCCTTGCCGAGACCGATACTGGCCACCTGCCCTAACGGAATCATCGCCCCGCCCGGCACGGGAATCAGCACTTGGGCAATCGCCTGCGGATCAGCGCGCAAATCGCGGGGATAGCGGACGTTGACCCCGAACCGCTCCCGCCCCTCGACGGTGGTGGTCACCGTCTCCCCACCCAGAGCGGTCGCGATGACTTCCTGCACGTCGCCGATGCCCAGACCGTAACGGGCCAGCGCCTCCCGATCCGGTTCGATGTTCAGGTAATAGCCGCCGGTGATGCGCTCCGCGTAAGCGCTGGTGGTGCCGGGGACGGTCTTGATGACGGCTTCAATCGCCTTGGCCAGTTGCTCCAGTTCGGCGAGATCATTGCCAAATACCTTGATGCCGATGGGCGTGCGGATGCCGGTCGAGAGCATGTCGGTCCGCGCCTTGATCGGCATGGTCCAGGCGTTGCTGACGCCGGGGATTTGCAACGCCTGGTCCAGCTCGGTAATCAACGTGTCCATGGTCATGCCGGACCGCCACTCGCCCTCCGGTTTCAGGTTGATCACCGTTTCAAACATTTCCAACGGCGCTGGATCGGTCGCGGTGGCGGCCCGCCCAGCTTTGCCCAATACCGACGTCACCTCCGGGAAGGATTTGATGATGCGGTTCTGGGTCTGCATGATCTCGGCGGCCTTGGTCACCGACAGGCCCGGCAAGGTGGCGGGCATGTACAGCAGGGTTCCCTCGTTGAGGGTCGGCATGAATTCGCTGCCCAGCCGACTGGCGGGATAGTAGGAAGCGGCCAGAATGAGCAGCGCCAGCAGAATCGTCAGTTTTTTCCAGCGCATGACTCCGGCGATCAGCGGACGATACGCCCAGATCAGAAAGCGGTTCAGCGGGTTGCGATGTTCGGGCACGATTTTTCCGCGAATGAACAGCACCATCAGCGCCGGGACCAGGGTCAGCGACAGCAGCGCCGCTCCCGCCATCGCAAAGGTTTTGGTGTAGGCCAGCGGCTTGAACAGCCGCCCTTCCTGCGCTTCCAGGGTGAACACCGGCAGGAACGAGACCGTGATGATCAGCAGGCTGAAAAATAGCGCCGGACCCACTTCTTGGGCCGCCTCGACCATGATCGTGACCCGCGAGGCGTCGGGCGCGGCCCGTTCCAAATGCTTGTGGGCGTTTTCAATCATCACGATGGCGGCGTCCACCATCGCGCCGATCGCGATCGCGATCCCGCCCAGGCTCATGATGTTGGAGTTCATGTCCAACATCCGCATCACGATAAAGGCGATGAGGATGCCGACCGGCAGCATCAGAATCGCCACCAGCGCGCTGCGGACATGGAACAGGAAGACGATGCAGACCAGCGCGACGATGAGACTTTCTTCCAGCAAGGTGTTTTTCAGCGTCTCGATGGCGCGATGGATCAGGTCGGAACGGTCATAAACCGGCTCGATGGTCACGCCTGCCGGCAGGCCGCTGGCGATTTCGGCCAGCTTGGCCTTGAGGTTGTGGATCACGTCCAGCGTGTTCGCGCCGAAGCGGGCGACGGCAATCCCGCTGACGACTTCGCCGTCCCCATTCAATTCGGTCAGTCCTCGTCGTTCGTCCGGCCCCATTTCCACGCGGGCCACATCGCGCAGCAGCACCGGCACCCCGCCCTCGGCCTTGAGTACCAGTTGCTCCAAATCGGCGGCTCCGCGTAAATAGCCCTTGCCGCGCACCATGTATTCGGTTTCCGCCAACTCCACCACCCGCCCGCCGACATCGCGGTTGCTGGTGCGGATGACTTCGCTGACTCGCATCAATGGAATGCCGTAGGCTTGCAGCTTGCGCGGGTCGACCACCACTTGGTACTGCTGGACGAAGCCGCCCACGCCGGCGATTTCGGCGACGCCTTGCGCCTTGGTGAGCTGGTAGCGGATGAACCAGTCCTGCAAGGTGCGCAGTTCCGCCAGAGTACGCTGGGCGCCGAGCACGACATATTGATAGACCCAGCCGACGCCGGTCGCATCCGGCCCCAGACTGGGCGTGACTCCAGTCGGCAACCGTCCGGCGGCGAAGTTGAGATATTCCAGTACTCGGGAGCGCGCCCAATACAGGTCGGTT
>CALMNY010000263.1 GCA_937872125.1 uncultured Candidatus Competibacteraceae bacterium
CAGAATCGCCAGCAGGAAGCCGCGATAGTCATCAATCAGATGCACGGTCAGGCCCTTGCCCCACTCGCCGAACAGCAGATCGGCCTGGCCGAGCAGCGTACCCTGGCCCAGAATCTCCCGAATCGCGCCCAGCAGCACCAGCGCCAGCATAAAACCCAGCCCGGTCGCAATCCCGTCCACTGCCGATTTGACCACGCCGTTCTTGAACGCGAACGCCTCGGCCCGGCCGATTACGCAGCAGTTGGTCACGATCAGCGGAATGAAAATACCCAGCACGGTGTACAGTCCCGGTAAAAAGGCGTGCATCGCCAGTTCCACGGCGGTCACCGCACAGGCGATCACCATGACAAACACGGGAATCCGCACTTCGGGCCGCACCAGAGGGCGGATCAGCGAAACGGCGACATTGCAAATTAACAACACCAGCGTCGTCGCCAGACCCAGCCCCAGGCCGTTGACTACCGAGTTCGAGGTCGCCAGCAGCGGACACAGCCCCAGCAGGGCCACGAAGCCGGTATTCTGGGTCCACACGCCATCCTTGAGGATTCTCAGATAGCCGCTTTCGCTCATGATTTTTGCTCCTTCATGGTGACCGTCGCCGGAGCGAACAACTGGGCCTGATGGGTCTGGACGTATTCCAGAAATTTGCGGGTCGCCTTGACCACAGCGCGCGGGGTGATGGTGGCGCCGGTGAATTGATCGAACGCGCCGCCGTCCTTTTTGACCTTCCAGCGCGCCGGTTCGGGATTCCCCAGCGATTTACCGGTAAAGGCCAGAATCCACGGCGAGCGTCTTTCCTCGATGGCGTCGCCCAGCCCCGGCGTTTCCTTGTGCGCGAGCACCCGCGCGCCCGCCAGCGTGCCGTCCGCATAGACGCCGATCAGCAGTTGAATCGGCCCGCTGTAGCCGTCCGGCGCGTAGGGTGTGGCGAACAGCGCCACTGGTTGACCGTCCTTGCGCGCCCGATAGACCTTGACCGGCTGATCGGTCCCCAACCATTCCGGCGCGGTCACTTCGATGGCGTCCTCAGTAATCCGGTTGTCGTAGCGGTCTGCCGGCACCAACTGGTTCAGATTGGCTTCCAGCGCCTGGCGCTGCGCCTCGGCGATGATGTCTTTGGTGCCGGTATAGGTCACGGCGACCAGGCCGGTGCCAACCACAGCGAACCCCGTCAGGATCAGGGCGGCGACGCCCATGCTATGCGCGATGACGTTCATCCCCGCCGCGCTCCGAACACCTGGGGCTGGGTGTAAAGGTCAATCGTGGGCGCGGCGATATTCATCAGCAGCACCGAGAACGCCACGCCGTCGGGATAGCCGCCGAACGCGCGAATGATATAGACCAGGACGCCGATGCCGGCCCCGTAGATCAGCCGGCCGCGCGGGGTGGCGCTGGCGGTCACCGGGTCAGTGGCGATGAAAAACGCGCCGAAAATCGCCGCGCCGCTCCACAGATGAAACCAGGGCGGCGCGTATTGCTGCGGATTGATCAGATAGAACACGGTCGAAATGATTGCCAGCCCGCCCAGCATCCCCGCCGGAATCCGCCAGTCGGCGGCGCGGATGTAGACCAGCCACAAGCCGCCGAGCAGAAAGCCCAGCGCCGCCCATTCCCAGCCGTGACCGGACACCAGTCCAAACACCGGGCTGTTGCGAATCTCGGCCACGCTCAGGCCCAGGCCCATCTGGGTGCGCAGCACGTCCAGCGGGGTCGCGCCGGTCAGCCCGTCCACCATCGGCGCGCCCACGAAAATCACCTGCAACGTTTCCATCAGGGTCATCGCCTGCGTCTGCCCCACGCCATGCGGGATCAGCCAGGTGCTCATCTCGCGTGGAAACGAAATCAGCAACACCACATAACCGATCATGGCCGGATTGAACGGGTTGTAGCCCAGCCCACCGTACAGATGCTTGGCGACTACGATGGCGGACAGCACGCCGATGGCGGTCAACCACCACGGCGCCAGCGGCGGTAACGCCACCGCCAGCAGCCAGGCCGTGACTACCGCGCTGCAATCCCCCAGGTGCAACGCCAGCGGTTTGCCGCGCGCCGCCAGCATCGCCGTCTCGGCGGCCACCGCCATGACGGTGGCGATCACCAGATTGGCCAGCACGCCCCAGCCGAAGAACCAGACCAGCGCGGCGACGCCGGGCAGCATGGCGTACAGCACTCGACGCATGACCTGACCGACGCCGGTATCGAGCAGAACGTGGGGCGAAGTCATCGTTTGGAAACGCATCGTCGTTACCCCTCTCGCCCAGCGGCCTCGGTCCCGGTTTCGGCAGTGGCGCGCGGCGGCGCTTTCTGGCGCAGCTTGGCCTCCCGCTCCTGCTTCTCGCGCTCCAACCGATCCTGACGGGCCTGATGCCGTTGCCGGGCCAGTTGCGCTTTCTCCTTCTCCTTCTCCAAGGCCCAGATTTCGTTCTTGGCGTAGCGGTAGTACTGCACCAGCGGGATATGGCTGGGACAAACGTAGCTGCAACAGCCGCACTCGATGCA
>CALMNY010000264.1 GCA_937872125.1 uncultured Candidatus Competibacteraceae bacterium
GCGGAATTGAAAACCGATCCCGTACCACATATTCTATTGGTTTATTCCCAGCCCAGCCGTAGTTCGCCCCGAGGCTCGGCCGCTGTGCATATTCCCGTTCCAATTGGGCAGGAAACCGTGGGGCGCAAAGTCGTGGCGCAGTTGATGGAAAAGCATCACGACAAGCAACTCGCTCAGCGATAAGATCAGCCTGGTGATCTTATATGCTCAGTGATTGGCTGAGCAAATGGGCCGCCTGACCAGATCGGAGAAGGCGATCAGGCCCGACGCCTGCTGGGTCTGGAATAGCGGCGCTCAATCCGCTTGTGTGGAAAACTCGCCGGGCCGCTTAGCCTCAGCCAGCGCCAATTCTCGCAGCGCCGCATCCTGCAAGGTCGGTTGCAACAGTTGCGCGGTCAGTTCCGCATCGAGCGCGCGCAATCGCGCCTGAAATTCGGCCAGCGAACCCTCCGCGTCGAGCCACACCCGCAGTTGCCGCCCGACCGGAAACGCCAGTTGCACCATCGGCCAGGCCAGTAGCTCCGCGCGCCGCCGCCGCGCCGTCGAGCCGGACACGCCCACCAGGGGCGCATTGGCATGACGGGTCAATTCCAGCGGCGTGCCCTGCCGCTCCAGCCGGCCCGCGTTCAGCAACCCCACCCGGTCGCAGCGTTCCGCCTCGTCCATGTTAGCGGTGGCGTACAGAATCGCCACGCCCTCGGCGCGCACCCCGTTCAGCAACCGCCAGAACGCCCGCCGCGATACCGGGTCCACGCCGGTGGTCGGCTCTTCCAGAAACATCGCCCGGGGCTGGCTGACCAGAGCGCAGGCCAGCGCCAGTTTCTGCATCATCCCGCCGGACAGATTGGCGGCGCGGCGATACTCGAATCCAGCCAGCCCGGTGCGCGCCAGCAACTCGGCAATGCGCGGTTTCGCTACAGCGCGCGGCAAATCGTGCAGATCGGCGAAAAAGTCGAGATTTTCCTGTACCGACAAATCCCGATACAGACCGAAACCCTGCGGCATGTAGGCGATCTGGCTGCGCAAGGCTGGATCGGTGGCGTCCCGACCCAGCACGGTAATGCGCCCAGCGCGCGGCAGCAGTTGCCCGACCGCCAGTTGTAGCAACGTGGTCTTGCCCGCGCCATCCGCGCCAACCACCCCGTAAATCTCGCCCGGCGCGACCGCGAGCGTGACGCTTTCCAAAACCGTCTGTTCTCCGTAAGCAAAGCGCAGGTCGGTTATTTCAATCGCCGCTCCGGTCATGGCGCGATGGCTTTGAGCAGGACATCCGCCGGCTGGCCCAGCTTCAGCGCCCCGCTCGGGTTCTCCACTTCGATCTTGACGCGATAGACCAAATCCACCCGCAGGGCGCGGGTTTCGACAGTTTTCGGGGTGAATTCGGCGTCCGGGGCAATAAACGCGAGGCGGCCGGGCCACACTTTGCCAGGCAGGCCATCCACCCGCACCTCCGCCGGCTGACCCAGCCGCACCCGGGGTAAATCGGCCTCGTTCAGATAGGCGCGCACCCAGGGCTGACTTAACTCGGCGACGCGCAGCACCGGCTTGCCCGCCGCAACCACTTCACCTGCTTCCACCAACCGCACCGACACCACTCCCGCAACCGGACTGTGCAGTTGCACATACGCCAGTTGTTGTCGGGCGGTCTCGACTGCGGCCTGCCGGGCGCGGAGTTCGGCGGCGGCCCGATCAATTTCCTCCTGACGCGGACCCTCCCGCAACAGCGCCAGCATCTGCCGGGCCTGTTCGACCCCGGCCAGGGCGACGTTTTGCCGCTGCTGCAACTGATCGAGTTGCTCCTGGGGCGCCAGTTTCCTGGCCACCAGCTCGGCAATTCGCTTGAATTCGACGTGAGCGTAATCGAGATCGGCTTGCGCCTTGGCCAGTTGCGCCTCCGCCACCCGCAGTTCCTGAATACGAGTCCCCGCCCGCAACGCCGCCAATGCCGCCTGCGCCGCGTCCATCTGGGCGGTGGCCGCACGCAGCGCCAGTTCGTAATCGCGGGCGTCCAGCGTGGCGACCCGTTGTTTGGCTTGAACGGCATCGCCTTCGTCCACGGCCAATTCGGCGATGCGCCCGCCGACCTGGAACGCCAAATCCACTTCCCGCGCTTCCACCGTGCCGGACAATTCAATCCGTTCCGGGTCGCTGGCGGCCTGCCATGGCCAGCGAAAAGCGGTTAACAGCGGCAACAGGGACAAGGTTAACAGCCAGACGAACGCGCGTTTCACGGGGAGTTCCTGTTGGAAAATTGGACGATGAGGATCAACCCTGCCGCACCCGCCAGATGGGCCGGTCTTCCTGATCAATCAGACCGTTGTGCCACAACCAGGTCCGGGCGTCCTCGGCATCCTGCTCGAACCAGGCGCGGGCCGAGCCGAGGCGAAAAGTATAGCCCCAGGCATCCATGTCGGCGCACATCCGCGCCCGCCCGACACCTGGCCATTCATCGGCCAGCAGGATCTGCAGATAGCAGACCCCATTTTCCTCGATCACCTCGCCGCCGGCGTCGGTATGCAACTGCGCCCGCCGGTCAGCATCCATGCAGATGTAGTGACAGGCTTCGTGCAGGGCGGAATGCACTGGCGTGTCGTCGCGCACGAACAGGCGATGACCGATCAGCCCGGCCTCACTTTCGCCCCAGTAGCTGCCGGGAATTTCGGCTCCGGGCGACACGTGCTCGACGGTTAGGCCATAGCGCGCCAATAGCATCGCCAGCAACGCATGGCCCAGATCGGCGCAGGTCAACATCCTGGCGTTCATTGCTGAGTTCATTACGCTTTGTCCAGATTCAAAAGCAGCGTTTTAATAACAAAATGGAATAATCACTCAAGATGCAAATGCGGCATTTTATAGGTAGACTTGCGACCTTTGCATAACCGGCGCTGTTTTGGCGCACGGGATTTTACCTGCCGCAACCTGTTTTTGAGGATACGCCATCCCATGAGCCGCACCTATCTGTTCACCTCGGAATCCGTTTCCGAAGGGCATCCGGATAAAATCGCCGACCAGATTTCCGATGCCGTGCTGGACGCCATTATTGCTGAAGACCCCAAGGCCCGCGTCGCCTGCGAAACCCTGATCAAGACCGGCGTCGTCGTCCTGGCTGGCGAAATCACCACGGCGGCGTGGGTGGATTTCGACCAGATCGTGCGCGATACCGTGGTCGGCATCGGCTACGACAACTCCCATGTCGGCTTCGACGGCGCGACCTGCGCCGTATTGTCCTGCATCGGCAAGCAGTCGCCGAACATCGCCCAGGGCGTGAACCGTGA
>CALMNY010000265.1 GCA_937872125.1 uncultured Candidatus Competibacteraceae bacterium
CAGTATTTTTTCTCGTCCGCGATTCACGGCCCGCAGAAGCGGTCTGAAAACTAACGTGTTGATTGTAGGAGCGGCCTTGGCCGCGATATGAGGGTCAGCAATCGCGGCCAAGGCCGCTCCTACACATAACCTATTGATTGAATAATATTCAGTTTTTTTTACAGCCTCTCAAAACCCAATATAAGCCAATCAAAAAACCGTTCCACCTCCAGCAACGGTAGCACCCGCTGAATGATCGGATCGGCGGTGAAGTAGTTCTGAATCACGCCATCGCGCAGATGATTCGCCAGCGCAATCAGGATCATGCTCTGATCCAGCGCCAGATAGTTGTAGGCCACCTGCCCGGTTTTCGGGTCCACCGCGTCGTAAAAGCCAAAATCGCCATACAGCGGATAGCGTTCCGCCAGTTGGCGCAGATTGGCCGTGGCCGCCGCCGGCTCGGTCAATAATGCCAGCGCCGCTGCGTGTGGCGTGACCGCACCGGCGGGATAGCCGCGCGCTCCCAGAATCCGCGCGCCGTATTCACTGTAGCTATCCCCGCTCGGCGTCGAACTCGGCGACAGGCCCCAGACCGGATAGCCCAGATGCTCCAGCGTGAAGCGGCGACTGAGTTCGGTGTGCACCCGCGCGTTCCGTCCCAGACTGGCCGGCGCATACCGCAACTCGTCCAGCACCAGCAGCGGCATCAGCGCCTCGAACAGGCTGCCGCCCCAGGACGGCACGTATTTCAACCCTTTCCAGGCATAGTAGCCGCCGGGGAAGGTATAGCCGTTGACGGTCTTGTCGGTGCGGTCCTTGGGGGATTGCGACTGCCAGTCAAAATGGCGTGGGAAGGTGCGGGCCATGCGGTACCAGTGTTCCACCGGCGCCTCCCCCTTGCCGATGGCGATCAGACTGCCCAGCCGCGCCTCGCTGTACAGCAGGCCATAGCTGTATTCCGAGCGGTGCGACAGGTGGACGTAGTAGCCGTGCATCATCAACTGCTCGACCGGATCGTAGAAAAAGCGGTAATCCTCCCGCTCGATCAAGCGGGTGCAACGCGCCGCCAGTTCGGGAATGCTGTTTCGGACCACGATCAGCCCGGCGGTCAGCCAGGCCGAATCCACGAAGGACAGAAAATGGCTGGTGCGCTCCAGGGTCGTGGTGTCGTAGTAGTTGAAGAAAAAGCCGCGATGGGTTTCGAGCCGTTCCAGCGTGGTCAGGGTCCGGTCGAGCCGCGCCCGCGCTTCCTCCGGCCCGATCAGGCTTAGCTCCCGGGCCGCGATGATGTCCATCAGATACAGGCCGATGTTGGTGACGTTGGTGTAATCGCCCAGCCAGGCGCGTTCGGGCTCCATCGAGCCGTGGAAGCGCACGGTGTCGAACGGCAAGCCGTGCTCGCGGTCGCTCAGCGCCGCCAGTCCCCGCCAGGTGTCGCGCGCCAGCCGCCACAGAAAAACCAGGTCGTCGCTCGACCGTTCCGCCGGATCAGCCAACAGCCGTTCCGGCCAGCCGGCCAGCCGGGCGCGGATGTGAGGCTGCGCCGCCGCCTTGCCGCCGAGCCGGTTTTCCCAGGCGGTCTTTTGCGGCGGAATCACCGGATCGCGGACGCTGGGGCCGGGGTTACCAGTTTGGATCAGGGTAATGTCATCCAGCCAATACGCGCCAGCGGCGACCGGCGAGCGGCGCGGTTCCAGCACGATGCCGAACTGGTGCAATCGCCGCCAGTCGGCGATGCCATTCATCCAGTTCAGTGGGACGCGGATACGCTGCCAGGCGTCGGAAATCCCCGCGACCACGGTGCTGCCCCGGCGCAGCAAACCGGGCGGGGCGTTCGGCAATGGCTGCTTGAATTCGAGCTTCAGGTCCTTCGCGTAACCTGCCGCCTCATCGCCGCGAATCCAGAATTCCAGATGGTCGTAGGCCGAAGCGTCGAGGTCGGGCAGGGTGATTTGCCAGCCAAGATCACCGGTCGCGCCGGGAGCGAAGCGGTAGCGGAGATGCAGCGCCCGGCTGCGATCCGGCCCGGACGCTGGTTCCAGCCGATATTCGACGCGGCCCGTTCGGCGGCCCGGTTCGGCGGTCCAGCCGCTCATCGTCCCGCCGAGGTTGGGCGTACCCGTGGCCCGCTCGAAGTCGTGCAGCAGCAGGGGAGTAGTGGCGGCTTCAGCGGCCAGGGTCAGCCCGGAACACCACAAGAGCAGGATGCCAAACAGGGCGCATGGGCGGCGGCGAAGAGTGGTCATGGTTGTGGGTTACCAGGCTTTGGGAAATGGATGGCGGCATTGTAAGGATTATTCATTCCTCCTCAGCAGCGCCAGCGTCTCGACATGGTGGGTCTGGGGGAAGAAGTCGTAGGGAAGCAGGGCCTCCACGCTATAACCCGCCGCCACCAGCGCCGCCAGATCGCGGCTCAGCGTGCCGGCGCTGCACGACAGATAGGCCAGCCGTTCGGGCCGATACTCGTCGGTCGTCCAGGCCAGCACCGCCGGCTCCAGACCGGTGCGCGGCGGATTGAGGTACAGCAACCGGGTTCCTGTGGCCGGCGTCCATGCCCGCAGTTGTGGAATCCGGTCGGCGCACTTGCCGCGCAGCACGGGGGCTGCTGGCGCATTCAGGCCTGCGCATTCCACCGCCTCCCCGCCCAGTTCGACGCCGATGACCCGCGCGCCGCGCTGGGTCCAGCGCGCCAGGCTGGCGCCGATGCCGCAATAAAGATCGGCGATGGGGTCATCCGGCCCTGGCGCGAGGAAATCCTCGGCCGCATCAAGCGCCTGCCGGTAGAGCGTGGGGATCAGTTGCTGAAAAGCGGTGGGTCCGTATTCCAGCCCGAAAGCGTCCCGCGAACGTGGTTGCCCCCAGAGCAGAGTCCAGCCGGCGCGGGCGAACAGCCGGCGACCGGCAGCCGGATGCAGATGCAGCCACAGCCCCTCCAGTTCACTGGCCGCCAGCTCCGCGCGCCGTTCGTCGTCCAGCCAACCCGCGTCGGGAACCCGCTGGGTCTTCAGAATCAGCGTCGCCTGCGCCCCGGCCTGGACGTAGAAAGCCAGTGGAAATTCCGGCCCTGGTGGCAGCGTCTCCCTGAACCAGCGAATCAGGGTCCGCACCCGATCAGCGTGGACGGGACAGTCGGGAATCGGAATCAACTCGTCGCGCCGCCACAGGCCGAAGTTCCAGCCCTCCGCTGCGCTCCAGACCGCCGACAGGCAGACCTTGCCCCGGTAGCCCCAGCGCGCCGCGCCAGCGACCGCCTGCACCGGTTGCAACCGGTCCGCCCAGGGCGCGAGGATCCGCCGCAGCCAGTCCATTTTTTGCGCCTCGCTGGCGGCGGCGCTTAATATGCGATGGGTGCAGCCCGGACAGCGGGGTTCACAGCCGGCGGGCAGATTCATGGTGTTTTAAAGGAGGCAGTCATGGTCAGCAGCTATCTGGTTTGCGATCTGTGCGGGCGGTTCGGACCACCGGCCAGCACGTTCAGCAAAGACGGCCTGCGATTGTGTTGTCAATGCTGGTACGAGGCGCAGCGGGACCGTGAATCGGAACCGCCCGGCGAACCCGCGCCAGAGTCCGACGAAGATGCCGGGTCGGCGCCGGGAACCGAGACCGGGCAGGAGCCGCGTTAGGAACGCTCGTCCCCGGCCAGCGCCGGGTCGGGAATCACCGCCGGCTCCGTGGGCGGTGGCGCTGCCCGACCCAGGCCGAGTTGCGACAGCAGCATCCCGGCGAACATCAGCGCACAGCCGAGCAACCCCCGCCCGGACAGGATTTCATTCAGCAGCAGCCAGCCGCCCAGCGCCGCGAACACCGTTTCCAGGCTGAGAATGATGGCCGCATGGGCCGGCGGCGCATCGCGCTGGGCCACGACTTGCAGGGTGTAGGCGACCCCCACCGACAGCAGACCGCCATACAGAATCGGCATCGCTCCACCCCACAGCCCCGCCAGCGTGATGTCTTCGGTCGCCACCGCGACCGCCAGGCTCAGTACCGCGCAGACGATGAATTGCAGACCGGCCAGCAGCACCGGCTCGATATGCCGGCCCGACAGCCAGCCGATCACCAGCACGTGGCCGGCCCAGAAAAACGCGCCGATCAGCACCAGCCCGTCACCCTCGGCCAGGGCCAGGTCGTCGGTCAGCGTCAGCAGGTAAAGGCCCGCCACCGCCAGCGCCGCACCGATCCAGGTGCTCCAGGGGGTGCGATGCCCCCAGAGCAGGCCGATCAGCGGCACGATCACCACATAAAGGCCGGTGATGAAACCAGCCTTGCCGGCGGTGGTGTAAACGATGCCGACCTGTTGCAGCGAAGCGCCGGCAAACAGAATCAGGCCGGCCAGCAGACCGCCGCCCAGGATCGGCCGCCAGCCGCCGGGACCGATGGGCGCGGCGGAGCGCCGGCCCAGCCATAACAGCGGCAACAGCGACAGCGCGCCCAGCACGAAGCGGACGCCGTTGTAGGTGAAGGGACCGACGTGCTCCATGCCGACCCGCTGGGCGACGAAGGCGAAGCCCCAGATCACCGCCGCTACTAGCAACAGTGCTTCCGCTTTCAGGGTTTTGGAGGTCAACATCTTGAGTGTTTTCAGAGATTCAGAGCGCCACCGGCCGATGCGGGTACAGCGATGGACGGGGCGATGGGGGAGCAGAAAGGCAGGCATCATACCGGATTGGCGTGCGCCTGGAATGAGATTTTCATGGCTGGAAACGCCAGCGCGGCTTGCCCGGCGGCGGAAAATCCTTATACTTGCGCTTCTCTCCCCTCACTCCCTGGCCGGGATGGCGGAATGGTAGACGCAGTGGACTCAAAATCCACCGGTAGCGATACCGTGAGAGTTCGAGTCTCTCTCCCGGCACCAATGACTGATGCGCACTTCCCCCCCTTGAGACGCTACGCCATTTAGGCAAGCCAGGCAGGGTTTGCGCCGCCCACCTTCTGCATGATCCGACGTTGCCACAGGACGGGTCGCGCCCGCCCTGTGGGCTGACCTATAGCCGGGAAAGTGGGTGCAGACCACCTTTCCCGCTGAAGGATCGCTTTTGGCCAGTCGCTCAGGCTGGCGCCGAGGTGCGAATCAGGTGATCGAAGGCCGACAGCGACGCCTTGGCCCCTTCGCCCATCGCGATGATGATCTGCTTGTACGGCACCGTGGTGCAATCGCCGGCGGCGAACACGCCGGGCATCGAGGTGTGCCCCTTGTCATCAATGATGACCTCGCCGGACCGGGTGAGCTCGATTGCGCCCTTGAGGAAATCGGTATTCGGCAGCAGGCCGATCTGCACGAAGATGCCTTCGAGTTCGATCCAGTGCGTCTCGCCCGAGGCCCGGTCCTGGTACATCAGACCGCTGACCTTATCAACACCGGTCACTTCCGTGGTCTGCGCGTTTTTGATCACCTTGGCGTTGGGCAGGCTGT